>CAKZVJ010000335.1 GCA_937923345.1 uncultured Saprospiraceae bacterium | reverse complement strand
GATACACGCGCTATTGCTAGCCAATAAAGAGGGATTGAGTACAGAGGACGTGATGGAAGAAATCAAGCTATCTAGGGGCAACGTGAACATCAATCTGCGAGAATTGATCAATTGGGGACTGATTAGCAAGCAAAATAAGCTCGGAGAAAGGAAGGAGTTCTTCAAAGCAGAGCACGATATATGGACGGTCGCTAAGAAAATCATCAACGAGCGCAAGAAAAGAGAATTCGTACCGATACAGAATCTATTGATCGAATTGAAGAATACAAAATTTGAAGGACCGAAGGAAGATGTGGCCCATTTCAATGTCCTCATCAAGGATTTGGATACCTTTTTGAGCCAGATGGACCAGCTATCAGAACTATTGGTAAAGATGTCTGATAACCGTTTCTTTGGCCAGTTTATAAAGTTTTTGAAGTAGACATGAAGGGCCAGAAAGTTTGTGCCCTTTTTATTTGCCACAAACTTTCAGTTTTTTCTAAAACTTTAAATATTATAAATTTAAAAATATTTATTATGGGATTTTTAATCGTGTTTTTGCTTTGTTTGGTTTACATAGCCATCATAGTCTACCCAATGATAGGAATTGTCTTGATAGTGGAGTCCATAAGTATGTATCTACAAAAAGGACACCCCAGCGCGTACTACAGAGATTTAGAAAAGTTCGCTATGATGTGCCTTGGCTTTATATTAGGGATGGGCTTGTTTATCGGTTTCAGCAATAACGTAACTTTTTGGAACTTTTACGGGATACTGTACATCCCCTACTTACTACTGGTACCCATCTTCATAGGCAGATTCCAGAGACGCATTCACCACAAAGAATACTTCGACCCCATTGAAAAACTAATATTTTGAGATATATATGGTCTAGGCTTATTTCGGTTTTAATACACACCTAAAAATTAAGTTTATGATTAAGGAGAATAAATTATTGATCGATAAGAATTGCCCCATGTGTCGAGTATATGGAAACGGTTTTGTGAAGGCTGGACTCATAGATGAAGATACCATTTGTGCCTATCAAGATGTGCCTCCTGAAACACAGATGAACATTGATTTTGACAGAGCACAAAATGAGATTGCCATGCACGATAAGGCCACTGGGGAAACTACTTATGGATTAACCGCTATCATCAAAATCATCAGTCAAGATCGACCGACGCTCAAAAGTATATTGAGTCATAAATTTGTTTTCAAGCCCTTGAGTGTGTTGTATAAATTCATCTCCTACAATAGAAAAGTGATCGCTCCTTCTGCTCCAGCTGCAGAGGCCGCAAGACTGTGCGAACCGAGTTTTAATATTCCTTTTCGCTGGGCCTACATCATCTTTGTGGCGCTGGTCACCGCGGTGGTAGTAAACGCATTTACTGCGCTGCTCTTTCCGCACTTTGGTTGGACACATAGTATCCAAAATGAACTGTTGATCTGTTTTGGACAAGTGGCTTGGCAGGGAACGGCTACGCTCCTACTCTTAAAGAAAAATCGATTGACTTATTTGGGCAATATGTCTACTGTATCTATGATGGGTGCGATATTATTGCTGCCTATATTATTCGTACTTTCATTTTTGAATCCATCGGTATATGTGCTCCTGTTGCTGTTTTTCTGTGTCGTGGGCCTTATGTTTTTGGAACACATCAGACGATGTACTTTACTGGGTATCAGTCTTTGGATGACAGTGTCTTGGTTGGCTTTTAGAACGGCCGCCTTGGGGATTTTGATTTTGGCTTAAAAAAGGAATTATCAATTATAAGTTATAAATTATAAATGAAAAAAAACTAGGCGCTAATGGCTAGAGACTAGAGGCTAGAGGCTAACGGCTAACGGCTAACGGCTAACGGCTAACGGCTAACGGCTAACGGCTAGAGGCTAACGGCTAAAGAAAAAAAACTACTCAACATGAATATCAAAAATAAAAATATCCTTATCGCTGGTGGCAGTGGCTTTCTTGGTCAAGCGCTGGCGACACATTTTGAGGAAAACGGCAATACGGTTTGGACACTGAGTAGAAATCCTACAACTGCCTCCCAGATCAAATGGGATGGCAGAACTATGGGCGACTGGTGCGATAAAATAGAAGTAGCAGATGTCGTCATCAATTTGTGCGGTAAGAGTGTAGACTGCCGATACACTGAAGCCAATAAAAAGAAGATTCTAGATTCTAGAATCATTCCGACTAGATTGATAGATCTTGCCATCGCCAAGGCAGAAAACAAACCAGCGGTCTTTATTAATGCCAGTAGTTCTACAGTGTATGTGCACTCAGAGGATAGGCCTATGAGTGAGGCGGACGGGATTATCGGCAATGACTTCTCCGAAAATATTGTCAAGTCTTGGGAAGCGGCTTTCTTTGAGCATGAAATCAAGGGCGTACGGAAAGTAGCACTCCGCATCAGTTTTGTCCTGGGTAAAGAAGGTGGCGCCATTCCTAAATTGAGCACCTTCGCCAAACTAGGATTAGGCGGAAAACAAGGCAAGGGAAACCAAATCATATCTTGGATACATGTGGAAGATTTCTGCCAAGCAGTAGATAGAATCATCCAGAGAGATACTTTAAAAGGAGCTATCAATCTGGCCTCCCCTAACCCAGTAAGCAATATGGAATTTATGGCGGCTATTAGGGATATGGTGGGTGCTCCTTTTCACATCCATCAGCCTGCTTGGTTGCTGGAGATCGCCACCTTCTTTCTACGAACTGAAACGGAGCTGGTTTTAAAAAGCAGATATGTAGATCCCAAGATCTTAGTAGACGATGGTTTTGTTTTCAAGTATCCAGTATTGAGTACGATTGATAATTTGGTTTGATGGGACTAACGACGGGTTGACAAGCCTGGATGCTATTCACTTGTCTATGTACATGCGTGAATAGCTCTATAATTATGTAGAATAGGGATGTTCAGAAGTGGAAAATTTAATCTCAAGGAATTTTGATCCTATGGCTATCTCTATAAATTATGTCACCTACTTTAGAGATGTTCAGAAGTATCATATTTCGTTGATATAAAACATTCTACCTCTTAAGATCTCTAAATGAAAACACCACTTTTAATATTACTGCTTTAAAAAAGGGGTGATTCTCAGACTCAATTTGTCATGATTTTTAAAAAAAAATCACGCCAAATTGGTTCTTGCCTCGCTAATAACCCAGGGTTGCCACCCTGGGCTTTAATATGGTCACCCCCCGAAAAAAATCGGGGCAAGCTCTGCCGGGGTTCTTCTCTTACTTCTTAACATCCCTACTTTAAATTAATTATAAGCCCGCGTGAGCGATAGGAATGAGGCTGCATTTTTCTGCAGCCGTCCAAGCCAATTGCGCGCTTGGTAGCGGGACTGGCGCAGGACCGAAGTGGATGCGGAGTCATGGATAGCGCGACCCTGGGTGTTTGTAGCGAAAATTTGGTGTCGGGATGGAAATACCCAGGGGCACGCCAAAAAATTAAGGAGAGCAATACTACTGCTGCGCTTCAAAACCTTCGACCAGCATGATCACGCGATTATAATTTTGCAGGCCTTCTTCT
>CAKZVJ010000334.1 GCA_937923345.1 uncultured Saprospiraceae bacterium | reverse complement strand
ATATCATTTGATTGCCCTAAGATATTCACAGTATATTGCGAATCATCAGCGCACTCCGCCTCTAGCAACATAGCTGGAGTAACTTGCAATTCACAAAACTGACTCAAAGTAACATTCACAGTATCATCACAGGCCATGATTGGCTCTATCACAATCGTCTGTACGCATGACTCTACCACACCTGCACAATCAGTAACAGAAAAAGTAATAGTATGTGTACCTACAGGAGCACCCTCAGCAACAGATACTGAACCATCAGCATTGGGCGTAGTGAATGGCATTAGCTCTGCACTTGCCATAGGTGTCACAGGATTTCCTGCACAGGAGCCAGAAACAGTCGGCACACTAACAGTAAATGCATTGGCAAGACAACCACTATTATTTGCTGCGACAAACTGAGGATTCCCGCAGGTCAAAGTACAAGCTGTACAGGTAACATCAATAGTCAAATCTCTCCAATCGCTAATACACTGATGCGAGTAAGTAGCTAGGTACACTAAGTTTGCATCGGTGGCAGTACAATCTGCGCCAGGCGTGTAAGTTACTGCTGTACAATTGTTTGCATCAGGAGCGCCGGTTGCAGCTATAAATGTTCCAGCTAAATCCGCATACAATTCTGCTTGTGGAAACTGTGAGTTTCCAGAACTATTTGTGGTAAAGCAGATAGTGAATACATACTCATTAGCAGGATTGATCGTCAATTCAAAAACATTTCCAGATTGACCAGAAATGGTAGGAATAGTAGTACAGTTATTCGGCAAGACTGCTGATGCGTCACTCATAGTGGGGGCATCGCAAATCTGTGCTACCACTCCTAATTGGCTTACAAAAAGGAATAATAGCATCAAAGAAAATTTCCCAGCCCAAGTCGAATAGCCTCTACTTGTTGGATAGCTTGAGTTAATTTTTGAAGTAGTAGTCCCTAATTGCTTAGAGAAGGGAGCTGTAACGTGCTTCATAATGTTCATAATTTTAGTGATATAAATAATTTATGTTTTCTGTTTTATACCCATATGAAGCGTATGCACATTACCCGACCAGGCCAAAGAGTTGCATTAACTTTTCAGCTATAAAATCTAGGAGTACAGGTATAGACCAATGTCTTTAGCATCAGCACCATACACTATTGTGTACTACATCATGTTTATCTGAGTGAAAAAAGTCTTGAATACCAAAAGGCAAAGGTGAGGCCGCAGAAGCTCATCACATCCAATACTGATGTCATCCCAATCAGATAAGGGTTTAACTATGTCGGTTTATGAAATGAACTATTTCAGAATATGAAATAGCCTAAGGATATATTGAGCTTTGCCCAATACACTGTAGTATTTTACTTGGAAAGGATAGTCGGGTTGCGCAGAATCGTAAAAAAAGTGAAATAATTGTTGAAAGGCAGCTCCTATCCGCACTATAACACATTGATTACCATTACTATATGCATGATAAATATTTTGTGAAAAAATAATAAAAAAGTGGCCCATCGATATGAATGAGCCACTTTTATCAATGGTTTAGATAAATTCATGCAATCAAATTGCCGAACCATTAAGTGAAATGTCGTGGGAAATAATCTGTTGGCAAAGTAATGTTCAGGTAATGCTGTCGCCAACATTAAATCGGAATTTGGGAAAAAAGGGATTAAAAAGATTGTTGTGTGAGCTTCTGCTAAAAAGTTATAACAACTTGCAATCTCTTGATTGCGACGCAAATATAGTCTTTTGTATAATATATTTTATACCATATATGGTGTATTTTTTAGACAGTTTACTGAGTATTGGGGTCCATCACCAGACAGAAAATGTCTGGTGTCGCTATGATACAGGATTCGGCATTCGCCTCAGTCCTCCGGACGAGAGAAAAAATGCAGAATCAGTAGTTTGAAAACCCTTTTTAGATTTGATCTGCATTTTATCTCTCCCCTTCCTCAGCGCTTGTCCAAAAAAATTAGAATAAAAACCGCGGTAAGGATAGAAAGCAGACGACCGTAGGGAGTAGTCCCAACTTTTTCTTTGGGACCGAAACGAATGTGGAGTGCTGCATAGCCTGGTCACATGTAGTTTGGCCTTGAAGCTTAGCTCATGTGAACCGCCCAAAAAATCATCCTAGGTATAATATTAAGCTACACAAAAAAAGCCCTGACTCAAAAGTGAGCCAGGGCTGTTATATTTATTACTATCTCGAAATCTTTATTCCAAAATAATCATCTTCTTAGTTACAGAGTAGTCAACTGTGTTGAGCTGATAAAACATCACTCCTCTCTGAGCAATCTCATCTGAAGTAATCTCAATACTGTTGTATCCAGAACTAGCTTCAACATCACGAGTATATAATAACTTGCCGTCGATATCAAACACAGTGAGTGATACAGACTGCGAATCTGATACTTCAAAACCAATCGTCGTATTCGTCAAGAATGGGTTAGGTTGATTTTGGTAAAGCACTACAGAATGGCTTGTAGTAGTCGTACTTGCCTCCTTGATATTCAATTGCACATCGTACTGCTTTCCTTCTGATGAATACGCCATAGCTGGTGTCAATTCGGAATCAATCTGAAACAACTCTTCAATAGTCAAATCTTGTTTAGCGGTAAACGTCAATACCAGATCAGTAGCAGTCGTCAAAGCTTGATCCGTATGTGTTGACCACGCAAATGGTACTAGACCTTCTTGTACAAATCTCTTGTTGATACTATTGTCGTTAAGACTTAAAGTCTCTGAAGATACTCCATGGAAATCAGCCAATGACGGATCAAAATCAATAGTAAACTGAGCTGCGCTTAAGTTCACATCTGTTGATGGGCTAAGTACAACTTCGAATTCTATACCTGCCTTAATCGCATTGTCCTCTGTATGTAACAACAAAGTTTCTTCTGATCTTTCTTCTACTGAATTGAGAGCAGACTTAGTTCTTGCAGAGCAATCTAAATCTCCAATCTTCACCGCAATGAAATCTACTTTTGACACTGATTCTCCTACCTCCATAGTTCGCGCTGATGGGATGGCCTCTATCCATGGGTTTTGTGGGTCAGGAAATACATAGTCTGCATCAATAAATCTCCATGAGTCATTGACTGTAAAGTCATCAATGGCAAATAAAATCAGTTGTCTCAATTCTAGCATATCTCTAATATCGATGATTTCATCCATATTGATATCCGCGGCGATCAACTTGTACGGTGTATTGAGCGTATTGACTCCTAATACATGCTGCGTCATAACCACAAGGTCAAAAGTTGTCAAGCCGTTAGCTGGATCATTTTCTTTGTGCGCTGTAACGGTGTAATCTGTTTCTGTTAAATCTTCAAAAGCATATTCGCCGTCTATATCTGTCATACTCATCGGGATCTCTGTGTTCATCAGTTCAACCTCTACATCTTCTATGGATTCGAATTCTTCGTTGAAGACTCGGCCGGCGATA
>CAKZVJ010000333.1 GCA_937923345.1 uncultured Saprospiraceae bacterium | reverse complement strand
CCAAAGGTGAGCCAAGAGTTGTAAAAATCCTGATCGCGCGGTCGCTACCCACGGTAGCTCATCTATAAATAAAACATGCTTTCTCTTTTTGCTTAAAGTCTTTAAATAAGTTTTTAAATTATGAAAAGCAATTTGCCAATTTTCAAACTGAACCGGCATCTCTCTTTTCATATACTCGGCAAGCTAGACACTAAAATTAAAAAGCTGGGTAGATTTATCTCCATTTTGTATTCCTGTCATACTAAAACAGTAGTGTTCTTTTAGAATTGAATCTACTAAATACGTTTTCCCAACTCTTCTCCGCCCTGTAACCGCTATAAAAGAAGACTTTTTAAGAGATAATGCAGATTTTAATTTCTCTACTTCTATGGTACGGCCTATCATATTAACATGTATTTAATACCAATTATAGATCTATATCTGGTATTATCTATCATTTTCAGGCACTTAATACCAATTATAGATCTATATCTGGTATTATCTTTTATCTGAAATTACTTAAACGAAATGGTCTAAACTTTTTTCTCGCAATAAAACTTGAGTCTTGCGAAGCTAAAAACCGCCCCTCATTTTCACCAAATACTCTTTAGGTCTAAATACAGGAATGCTTGAGTTTTTAAAATCTTTGGTATTTCTGGTAATGATGGCATTGCAATTTGCTTCTAGAGCAGTATAATACTGAATCCCATCTTCAAAATCTTTAAAGTTCTTATCATTTAATGACAGCTCTATTATTTTATCACTTAACGCATAAGAATCGACAAGCACTTTGAATTTTCTAATTACAACTCTAGCCTCTTTCATTTTCATCACATCGTTCAACAAGTAATGGGTATTGGCTATGCTCAACGTTGAAATAATTATTTGAATTTTACCTTGGTCTGCTAATGAAAATAAATGCAAACTATCTAGATAGAATTTCTCTCTCTTAGCAAGCAAATCTATAATGACATTCGTATCTACAAGAATCTTTATCATTTATATTTTCTTTGTAAATATTCGGATTTAGATTTCTTGTAATCAAAATCTTCTGGCAATTGGATTACCCCACAAAGACTCTCCACTAACGGACTTATTTGAATCTCATCCTTATTATTCTCGTTACTGGTAAGAGAATTAAAGTACGCTTCTATCATTTTAGATAGACTCGTATTATTTTTTTTTGCATACTTTTTTGCTTTTTCAATTATATTCTGATTTAGGCTCAATGTTAATTTCTTATCCATACTGCATTTTATACGTATAAATATAGTAATTATTTACGTAAATAACAAGCTGGAGAATTAATTTCCTTAATTAACTAATTGTAGAACCTATATCTTGTATTGTTTAATCCCACCACACCAAAAAAAGGCCGCCTCACAAACGTGAAAGCGACCTCCTTTATATTTCTAGCACATTTCTTAATAATTATCTCCAAGTTTCCCTTTAATGCCAACTATCGAAAATAGAAATAATGGAAAGTTTCGATAATAGCAGTATCTATACACTATGAAAGATCTGATCTACAGGCAAGAATACATTAAAAAGACGCCACCTCTGTGAAACGCCCTTATTTATATCTAAGAAATTATCTAGTTAATTCTTTCAAATGAAAGAGTCATTTATTTCTTTTTCTCCATGCTTTCGCAAAACCGAGTTCAAAATATTAAGTGAATAGTATCTTTTTTGAGCCAAGAATATTTCAAAAATGGGTTTCAACTCTGGAATCAAGTCTTTAGATTTTGCGGCGGATAGAACACCTAAAGTGCCTACACATTGGATCCCTAAATTCTCTGCTATATCACGAGCTTTTTTATCATCAATCAATAAAAAATTAGCGTCAAGCTCTTTATATAGCAGTAGTGCTTCAGATTCACCATAGTCCATCACAAAATGGAGGTTATTTGGTCCTGTAATATTTCTAACCTTATTTCTAAAGTAACTTTCTATGTAGGTGTAATGAGGTACAGATTTCAAAACAGTAATCTCATCCCAAACGGCTTTAGGGATAACTACATTTTCAAATAATGAATCTAGTATATCAAGTCGACTTATAACAGCTAAAGAAAAAATAGGTCCAGCATCTGATATCACTAAACCATTAAGCATCTCCACTTAGCTTTTCGATATCCCTCAACACATCATCTTCTTCTAAATTTGATATAGATATATTGTTCTCAGATAGAATTCGTTCTAGTTCGAAACGTGATACTTCAGCTATTTGTGCAGCCTTACCTATGGTAACTTTTTTCTGCAAAAACAATTGAGTGGCAAGCGCAACTTTAATTCGCTGCTTTAACTCCTGTTCCGACTCATTTAATGTCAACAAGATATCTGATGGCAAATCTATATTTATCGTGTATAATATCATTTCTGCGTTAGAGTATCACTTATTTTTTGACATAATGTATCAATTTCTGCGTTAAAAATACTCAGTATAGCTAAGGCTATACTTCCGCTTTTTGCCTTGAACTTGATAAATTCTATTCAAAAACTAATGCGATACCTTAACCCAGAGATGATATAAAGTCATCCGTAATTTTTATTAAGATAATAAAATTTGCTGACGAAAACAATAGTATTTCTACTTCTACTTCTACTTAAACGCATTCAATCCAGTCACCTCCATACCCGTGATCAACAAGTGGATGTCATGGGTACCTTCATAGGTCAATACCGTTTCTAGATTCATCATGTGACGCATGATCGGGTACTCACTCGTGATACCCATACCACCATGTATCTGTCTAGCTTCTCTAGCGATCTCTAGTGCCATGTTTACGTTATTTCGCTTAGCCATAGAAATCTGCGCTGGCGTTGCTTTCCCAACATTGGCTAAAGAACCTAATCTCCAAGCCAACAACTGCGCCTTGGTAATTTCCGTAATCATCTCCGCCAATTTCTTTTGCGTCAATTGAAATCCTGCAATCGGTCTTCCAAACTGCTCTCGCTGCATAGAATATCTCAAAGCAGAATCGTAGCAATCCATCGCTGCTCCGATCGCTCCCCAGGCAATCCCGTATCTCGCTTTAGACAAACAAGACAAAGGCCCTTTTAGTCCTTCTACATTTGGAAGTATATTAGCCTTAGGTACCCGAACATCTTCAAAGACAAGCTCTCCAGTTATGGAAGCTCTCAAGGAAAGTTTACCATGAATCTCAGGTGTCGTAAAACCTTTCATGCCTCTTTCTACAATCACCCCTTTGATGCGACCTTCTTCATTCTTCGCCCATACAATAGCCATATCGGCTACTGGTGAATTGGTTATCCACATCTTTGCACCATTCAAGATAACAGAGTCTCCATCATCTTTTATATTGGTCGTCATGCCCGCAGGATTAGAACCATGATCAGGTTCTGTCAATCCAAAACAGCCAATGATTTCACCACTCGCCATCTTAGGCAACCACTTCATTTTTTGTTCTTCAGAACCAAATCGGTAGATAGGATACATCGCCAAAGAACCTTGCACAGAGGCCATAGAACGAATCCCTGAATCTCCCCTTTCGAGCTCTTGCATGATAACACCGTAAGCAATTTCATCCATACCCCCACATCCATACTTCTCCGGAAGACTAGGACCAAATGCGCCGATCTCTGCTAAACCCTTAAAAAGGTGTAAAGGACACTGCGCTTTTTCACTCGCATCTTCGATAATGGGGCTTACTTCAGCCTTTACCCAATCCCTAACCGCGTCTCTCGCCAATTTGTGATCATCACTCAATAGCTCATCCACGTTATAATGATCGTGACTTTCAAAGAGGTCTGTCTTGACACTCTTTTCTACCGTATAAACATGTGTTCCGTTATCGTACATCTTTTTAATTATAAATTATAAATGGTGAATTATAAATTTTTTCGCAATCAATCTTCAATTCTCCGAAATGCTATTGTGAATATCCAAGATATCAAATACTATTTCTTGTCCTCCTGATACCTAATGATAAACTACATATTTCTTCTGTACTTTCCACCTACTTCATACAAGGCTTGTGTTATCTGGCCCAGCGTACAGTTTTTGCCCACTTCCATCAGTGCTTCAAAGGTATTTTGATTCTTGATGGCCGCTGCTTGCAAGGCTTTCAACTGTTGAGCCGCTTTATCATTAGAGTTTTGCAAATTCTGTACCGTTTGGATCTGTTCATCCTTTTCCTCCTTGGTAGCACGAATCACTTCATCAGGTATCACCGTCGGAGATCCTTCTTTTGATAAGTATGTATTCACACCGATGATTTTATAGTCACCATTATGCTTGAGCGTTTCGTAGTACAAGCTCTCCTCCTGTATCTTAGAACGCTGATACATCGTCTCCATGGCACCCAATACCCCACCTCTCTCTGTAATGCGATCAAATTCCGTCAAGACTGCTTCCTCTACAAGTGCCGTCAATTCTTCAATAATGAAGGCCCCTTGGATTGGGTTCTCATTTTGAGTCATTCCCAATTCATGATTGATGATCATTTGGATGGCTACTGCTCTCCTTACACTTTCCTCCGTTGGAGTTGTGATCGCCTCATCATAGGCATTAGTATGGAGTGAATTACAATTGTCGTAGATCGCATAAAGTGCTTGCAAAGTAGTTCTGATATCGTTGAATGAAATCTCCTGCGCATGCAGTGATCTTCCAGAAGTCTGGATATGATATTTTAGTTTTTGCGAACGGCTATTTCCATTATACTTCAGCTTGATGGCTTTTGCCCAAATTCTCCTCGCTACTCTTCCGATTACTGCATATTCTGGGTCTACGCCATTAGAGAAAAAGAAAGAAAGGTTTCCAGCAAACTCATCGATATTCATTCCTCTTGCCAAGTAGTACTCCACAAAAGTAAACCCATTTGCCAAAGTAAAGGCTAACTGAGTGATCGGATTCGCACCCGCCTCCGCAATATGATAACCCGAAATAGAAACCGAATAAAAATTCCTAATCTTATGATTGATAAAATACTGCTGCACATCTCCCATCAATCTCAAAGAAAATTCTGTAGAAAATATGCAAGTATTTTGTGCTTGATCTTCCTTCAAAATATCTGCTTGCACAGTCCCCCTTACCGAGCTTACCGCTTTCGCTTTGAGCGTAGCGTACACCTCAGGATCTAAAACCTCATCTCCAGTCACTCCTAATAAAAGCAGCCCCAACTTATTATTTCCTTTTGGTATCTCTCCATGATAAGCAGGTCTCTTCAGTCCCTTAGCATCGTACTTTTCCTGGAGTCTTGCCTCTACCTTCGCCTCCAAGCCATGCTCTTTGATATACAGCTCACACTGCTGATCCACCGCTGCATTCATAAAGAAAGCGCAAATAGTCGCCGCTGGACCATTGATGGTCATCGACACAGAAGTCATTGGATTGCACAAGTCAAAACCAGAATACAATTTCTTGGCATCATCGAGACAACAAATGCTCACGCCTGAGTTTCCCACCTTTCCATAGATATCTGGTCGCAAGTCTGGATCTTCTCCATACAAAGTCACCGAATCAAAAGCCGTGGATAAACGCTTGGCAGGCAAATCCGAAGACAGGTAATGAAATCTACGATTCGTTCGCTCTGGTCCACCTTCTCCAGCAAACATTCTGGTTGGATCCTCACCCGCTCTTTTGAACGGGAACACACCTGCCGTGTATGGAAACGAGCCCGGCACATTTTCTTGCATCAACCAAGTCAACACATCTCCCCAACCTTTATACTTAGGCAGTGATATTTTAGGGATACGAGACATCGCCAATGAAGTCTTGAAGGTAGGTACTCTTATTTCTTTATCTCTTACTTTGAAGATAAACTCATCCGCCGCATACTGTTCTTGCAGAGCAGGCCAATTGTCCAATTCTCTTTTGCACTGCCCACTGAGATCTAAGGAAAGATCATCGTACTTCTTTTGCAGTATTTCTTGGGTCGCCTCATCTCCTTCAAATACCGCTTTAGAAGCATTCAGACCATATAGCTGACTAGCTATTTTAGCTTGTTTGGCTACCCACTCATCATAGCTTCTATTATTCTCTGCGATCTCAGACAAGTAGCGCACACGCTTGGGTGGGATGATGTATATCTTCTCACTCATCTCGTCCGTCACCTCAAAGGTAGAGGACAAATTGGCCTCTGTCTTTTCGTTCAGTGCAGTGATGATTGATTTATATAAGTTATTCATCCCAGGGTCATTGAACTGCGAAGCGATGGTGCCATGCACTGGCATATCGTTCACGTCACTTTCCCACAACTGATGATTTCTTTGATATTGTTTTTTCACATCGCGTAGTGCATCTAGAGCCCCTCGCTTGTCAAATTTATTCACAGCAATAATGTCTGCAAAGTCCAACATGTCTATCTTCTCCAACTGAGTAGCCGCACCATATTCGGGTGTCATCACGTAGAGGGACATGTCAGAGTGATCTACGATTTCCGTATCCGACTGGCCGATACCTGAGGTCTCTAAGATAACCAAATCATAACCCGCACTTTTCAAAATATTGACTGCGGATTGTACATACTTGGATAGTGCCAAGTTGGATTGTCTCGTCGCCAATGAACGCATATATACTCTATTGGACCGGATGGCATTCATTCGGATTCGATCCCCTAAGAGGGCCCCACCTGTTTTCCTTTTCGAAGGATCGACAGATACTATAGCGATGCGCTTATCCTCAAAGTCCAATAAAAATCTGCGCACCAGTTCATCTACCAAAGACGACTTCCCTGCTCCACCGGTTCCGGTGATACCCAGTACAGGACAGGTACTTGCCTCTGCAGACTTTTCTACATCAGCTAACCAAGCAGCGTTTTCTTCAGGATGATTTTCTGCCGCACTGATCAATCTGGCTACAACGCGCGTATCCCCAGAGTTTACTTTTTTGACTTCCCCGTTTAGATTTATACCCAATGGATAATCCGCTCGCTTTAGCACATCATCTATCATGCCTTGCAGCCCCATCTGGCGACCATCATCAGGGCTATAGATTTTATCGATTCCGTAGTTATGTAGATCTTCGATTTCACTAGGCAGGATGGTACCACCACCGCCACCAACTATCTTGATGTTATCAGCGCCTCGCTCTCTCAGCAGATCGTACATATATTTGAAGTATTCGTTGTGCCCACCTTGGTAGGAAGTAATCGCGATACATTGCGCATCTTCTTCGATAGCCGCGTCAACTATTTCTTGCACAGATCGATTGTGCCCAAGGTGAATCACCTCCGCACCTGTTGATTGCATGATTCTACGCATGATATTTATGGCAGCATCATGCCCATCAAATAGCGAAGCTGCAGTAACAATTCTGATCTTGTTACTAGGTATATAGTTAGTTATTTTGTCCATTTCAAAGTAATTTGAGTGGTGTTCACAAAAATAAACAATTATCCAGCACTATTGTGTTTAATTATGTTTGAGCAGAGTCACAAATTCATTTAGCATCATAGCCGTAGCTCCCCAAACCACTTTCCCTTGCACATCAAAATAAGGCACTCTCTTGAGCGTCATATGCTCACTTATAGCCATATCTTTCACAGATTTCAGCTGTTCAGAGCATAGCTTTTCAGCGGATTCACTCACTAGCTCGGCCACTTCATTTTCCTCTAGGACGAAGTTGGGTTCATCGGCTACATATCCCACCACAGGCTGCACCACAAAATTACTGACTGGTATATACAATTGGCTTAGCGAACCTAGCGTCTTGATATCAGCTCTAGGCACCCCTATCTCCTCCTCCGTTTCGCGCAGCGCCGCAGCGACATAGTCCGCATCCGCAGCCTCTATCTTCCCACCCGGAAAACTCATCTGCCCCTTATGCTTATCATGTGCATACTTACTGGCCCGCTGTGTGAAAGCAATATGCCATTCCCCGTTTTTAGGAAAAAGCAATATCAGTACCGCAGCCCGCAACGCATCCGTAGGAGCAGGTTTGGAGGCAGCCCTCGACACATGCGCCATCTCATACTGCGCTGCCACACCCGGCAATTCCCGCCCTAAGTTTTCTTTCACTTTATCCAAAAATGCCTTATCCATATACTAATTAACAATCTACTTGGACTTGTGTTTTGGGGCCTACCCTTCGATATATTGGCAAAAAAGCCAAATATCTCCGGGTCGCTATGTTCTCGGGCTACGCTGTCGCTACGGTCCTGTGCCTGCCCGCTTAGCTAGGCAAGGACTCCCCCTTCACAGCGCTAGGCCAAAATAGTTTATTTTTTACATTCCGCTACCTTCAGGAGTGGACTCAATATCTGCTTATTTATAGACTTGTCTATGCCATTGAAGTGCCTCCCTTTTGCGGAAATATAAAAAGGTCGATAAGAACTTTCTTCTTATCGACCTTTTTTGAAATTGTATACTCTATGTTTCTATTATTTCTTATTGGCTATTTGGATATACTTTTCTAAAGCCATGGTCATAGAAGGCGTTTCAGGAGCAGGCGCTTTGATGTTAATAGTCAAACCATGTTCTTCCACCGCTTTACTAGTAGTGTTGCCGTATACTGCGATACGGGTATCATTTTGCTCAAAGCCAGGAAAGTTTTCGTAAAGTGATTCTATTCCTAATGGACTATAGAATACCAACACATCATAGAAAACATCCTCCAAATCAGACAAATCACTCGCAACGGTGCGGTACATCAAAGAATCCTTCCAATCCAATTCCAATTCATTGAGAAAATTTACCACAGTAGTTGCTCCCAAATTGGACATCGGCAAAAGAAATTTTTCCTTATCCTTATGCTTCAAGAAAGCAGGCTTCAAGTCACTAATGGTCTTACGACCCGTAAATACTTTACGCTTTCTATACACGATAAACTTTTGTAGGTAGTTGGCTATAGACTCTGATAAGCAGAAATACTTAGTCTCTTGAGACATCTTATGTCTAAGATCTTCACAGATAGCAAAGAAATGATCAATGGCATTCTTACTTGTAAATATGATTGCGGTAAAATCCTCAATCTTAATACGCTGTCTTCGAAATTCTTTGTTATCTATTGCTTCTACATGGATGAACTGGCGCCAATCTATCTTTAGATCATATTTCTCCTCTAAAGCAAAGAATGGTGAACGTTCTGGCTTCGGTTGAGAAATGAGTATGCTTTTTACCTTCTTTAATTTTTCCCCCACAGACTTTACATTTGCTGACATTCAATACTTATATTGGATGATTAAATATTAGCTCCCCAAATAATCATTTACTACCTTAAACAGTATAAACAGGGGGGCTATTTCAACGGTGCAAAGGTACATAAAAAAATGAAATCTGTTACTACCAAGAAATTTACTACCTATCAGTATAGACCTAAACGCCAAGAAGCCAAGCACTAAGCAGGTGGAAAGACCCATTAAAAGGAGTGCTATGGATGCCATATTATCTGGTGCATAAGCTAAAATTAGGTTGCAGGGCATCAAAATCAAGCCCAAAATGCTCAAAAACACATTAATCGTGAAGTTATATTCCGCAGCCTCTTTCTTGATAGGAAATACTTCTTTGATGATAAAAAGAACCAAATGTTTACCATAAACCAGCCCAGCTACAAAGGCCAAAATGGTCAAAAACTCAAAAAAGGGACTATTCCCAAGGTAAGCATAGTGCTCCAGCAAAAGAAATACGGCAAAACTAGCATTGACAATAAAAAATAGCTCCAATATCATATTCGGCGGGCTTACACTCCTGCCCGACATCCTGAAGTAAGTTCTCAAGAGATTATCACTCTTAAAACCCTCAAACACTTTGACTATTACGTGTCTCAACAGAGTTGATATCAAGGCCAGTGCTACTAGCAGCAGTATGGTCAAAACAAGCTTGAATTGTTGGATTTTAGCCAAGGTACTATTGCTAGAAGTAGCCTTTCTCTTCTTTTTCTTAGGTGCCGGATCCGGAACAAAGGCTTCTACCGCTGTAGTCTTACTACCTACATCAAAAGGATTACCCTGTATCTCATTTACTGTAAAAACAGTTGGCTCAGGAGTCTCAATACTATCTGCGTCTGACTGTTGGCCTGGCAAAACCACTTCCTCCAGCCTATCCCATTTTTCTGCCTTAGACACTTTATGCTCCATATCAAATGGATTTCCAGTTTGAGCAGTCAATCCCTGACTCGCCCAAATGAAAAGCATTATGAAGCATAAACTATAGTATCGCATAAGGCAAAAATAGGATTTGTATGGCTTAAATTCCATCTTTTTGAGCTTCAAGTATCATATATCCTCTCTTCCCTCTTGTTAACCACTTGTTAATTGGATTTAACATTAACTAAACAGCCTGAATTTTGCGTTATAATACATATACTGTTAGAATAGTATAAAACCATTCGACACCATTTATGCAAGACGCAATAGTCAAACGAGTATTTGTTTTTGGGGCCATAGCTATTATTGGTATCATCATCATCCAAGTGTATTGGGGATTGAATACTTATCAGCAGAAGGAATCTGAGTTTCATCAGACAGTGCATATTGCGCTAAACCGAGTGGCCAAAAATATAGCACAATCTCAAAATAGCCAACTCCCGATCAACAACTTAGTCAAGAAAGTCAGCTCTAACTATTATGTGGTCAATACCAATAGCATCATCAATGCCAATGAGCTGGAATTTTACTTACAGAAAGAATTCTACGACCTCAACTTGCATATCGATTTTGAATACGCGATACATGATTGCGATACCAACGAAATGCTGTATGGCAATTTTTGCAAATTTGAAGACGACCAGATAGACAATCTACAACTAGGAAATCTTCCTAAGTATGATGAGTTCATTTATTATTTCGGAGTGAAATTTCCCTCCCGCTCTGCCTACGTGATGGCCTCGATGACTTCTGCCTTACTCTTATTGGGGGTATTGCTGACGACCATCATATTTTTTGTCTACGCTTTGTATGTAATCCTGAGTCAAAAGAGATTGTCTGAAATGCAAAAAGACTTTATAAACAATATGACGCACGAATTCAAGACGCCCATAAGTACTATAAAAATATCGAGTGATGTATTTCTCAAAGAGGATAAAATACGTCAGGATGAGAGATTGAACAAATACGCCCTGATCATCAAAGAGCAGAATGAACGATTAAATAGTCAAGTGGAGAAAGTGCTGCAGATTGCTAAACTAGAACAGGAAAGCTTCAAGTTGCACAAGGAGCCATTGAATCTTCACAATGTAGTGAATAACATTATTGCGAGCATGGAAGTCAAGCTATCCAAAAAACAAGGTCAAATAATTACGGCCTTAGAGGCTCAAAATCCACAAGTCAACGCAGATAAATTTCATTTATCTAATATCATTCAGAATCTGATTGACAATGCCATCAAATATTGCAATAGCGAACCGGACATACACATCAGCACTCAAGAAGTAGACGGCAAACTGTCAGTGACTGTAAAGGACAATGGTATTGGAATCAAAAAAGAATATCAAAATAAAGTCTTTGAAAAATTCTTTCGAGTCCCGACCGGCAACGTGCATAATGTAAAGGGTTTTGGACTGGGCTTATTTTATATCAAGAACATCTGTGATGCCCATGGTTGGAAAATACAATTGGACAGCGAACACAATAAAGGCACTCAGATTTCCATAGACATCTAAAAATTTATAAAATGAAAAATAGCGCGTATCTTTCTGACCTATCTACACAAACTAAACCAATGAAAGCATCTATCCTATACGTCGAAGATGATGAAACACTAAGCTTTGTCACGAAGGACAATCTGGAAATCCAGGGCTATGAAATCACTCATTTTGCAGACGGCCTTTCCGCACAAGTAGAAATAAAAAACAACATCAGTGCATACGACCTCTGTATCCTTGACGTCATGCTGCCAGAGATAGATGGCTATGCCTTAGCAGAAACCATCAGAGAAAGAAATTCTCAAATCCCTATTTTGTTCTTAACGGCTAAGTCTCTCAAAGATGATCGCATCCATGGACTCAAGCTCGGCGCGGATGATTACATCACCAAGCCATTCAGCATAGAGGAGCTCATCTTGAAAATAGATATTTTCTTAAAGCGAAGTCAAGTAAGCAATAACGCGGTGAGTGTGTACACCTTAGGGCAGTACGAGTTCAACCACAAAAACCTAAGCCTCAAATTGGGTGAAGAAGAAAAGATACTCACCCAAAAAGAAGCGGACCTTTTGAAGCTTCTCGCCGAGCACCAAAACGAAGTACTCAAGCGATCCTTCATTCTCGAAAATGTATGGGGAGAGGATGATTATTTCCTAGGCCGAAGTTTGGACGTATTTATTTCTAGATTGAGAAAATATCTAGGCAATGATGATAGTCTAACGATTAAAAACATTCATGGGGTGGGATTTAATTTTGAGACTAAGTAATAAATTTCTGGTTAATTTTTACAATATCTTTTACATTACATCTTGAAAACTTTCTAAAAAGAAAATACTCAGAAGAGACATCAAAACGAATCCAAACCTGAGAAACTCAAAGGAAGTGTAGGATATTTCAAAATTTGATATTTTATTGCGGATTTGCATCCACTTTAACAAACAAAACTGTACTTACTTCTTCTTTGCAATGGCAAAGTCATTATTAAACATTAAGGACTACTCAATTTTTACAAATTCTCTATAGAAGGTAAACTCAGTTTCTTCGCCAACTTCAGGTTTATACATGTAAGTGTGATTTACTTGGAGTGTGTCTTCTATTAGATTCAAAATTTCCCACAGATGTTTACGCTCACCATCAACAAACACTAATGAGTCTGAAGAAACTGAATGCTCATCTAATACCAATTCACTTGTCTGGTTATTGAATACCCAAGAACCATTATTAAAAATATCTAGACATACATCTTTGTTTTGCAAATCATAGGTATTATCCTCATTAAAAGTAAAAACTATATCTCTATCTTCAACTAAAATTAAGCCTGTGTCAGTCTCCATTAATGCCTCACATCCTTGCAAGTCTAGCCATTTACCTAATAAAGCAGACTCATCATATTCAAATTGAAGAGCTGTTACATTTTCACTATTATCGCAAGAATAAAGGCAAAATGCTAGTAATAAAATTGATACTAAGTCTTTCATAACAATATTAGTTTTTAATTACTTTTTGCGAATAAATTATTTCAGTTCCTTCTCTTATTAAGACAATATATACACCTGAATCAAGAAATTTTGTTCCTATTGAATTATTTCCCTGAATTAAATTACCAGACCTGATTGGTTGTTCCAAAATATTTAATATTTCGTAAGTACTTTTACCGCTGTAAAAATCAAGCCCAATATTTAATCTATTATTCATTGGATTTGGATATATCTGGACACCTACTTCATTCGATTTTGAGCCATCTTTTCCATTCAAACTTCTCTGTCTTGCCACAACATTATTTAAAGATGAACCACCACCACAAGAAATTTCAGTCACTTTTTCCTCTTCTCTTAAGGGGCGGAATTTGATGTAATTATTTTCTTCAATAAGCTGTTCTAATTGCTCAGTATATTCTGACATTTGCATAAATCCAGATAGTTCTTCAGCAAGGACAAATGTTTCATCAGGCTCCATAAAATTATTGTGTTGGGCCCACAATGCAAATTCATTAACCTGCAGGTCGCAATCTACTGTTGGTTCCCCTACACCAATTACGCCACATTGCCATAAGTCTGCACTAAATGGTCCAGTAAAGCCAACAGAACCTCCTACAGTACATCGAACAAATTCTTGGCATACATATTCATTGAATCCTATAAGTACTAAGGTATAAAATCTATCCTGTATTCCGCTAGAAACAAATTCCCAGCCTTGACCATCGCGGCATAATCCTTCAAGCTGGCATTTAGCAAAATTTGGCCTAAAACCACTATACCCATCATCTCTAGGGGGTGGACCTGTTAATCCTCCAGTCCCAGGAAGAGGGCAGCGACATGTCCATATGTTACAATCTTCATATTGACAACGAGGTGATCCAGTGTATTCTTCCCAAATCGAATTCCGCCCATTGCAAGTGTATTGGGATCCACATGGAACT
Source organism: uncultured Saprospiraceae bacterium (assembly GCA_937923345.1). Taxonomy (GTDB): domain Bacteria; phylum Bacteroidota; class Bacteroidia; order Chitinophagales; family Saprospiraceae; genus JALZVN01. Next base: position 12,284 of record CAKZVJ010000333.1, on the reverse strand, counting down.
GATGTATATTCAGAAAAAAAATGTTCATTAAAAGCAACGGTAAAACATCCCGTTATACTGAGGTCACAACCACTTGCATCTGTAATGGTAACACAATATGTCCCACCAGCTAAATCTGAGTTAATCAATGTTGTTGCTCCATTCGACCACGTAATATTAAGCGGTTCTACAACCCCAGTTAATGACAAACTAACTTCTCCGAAAGCAACACCAGGACAAGTATTAGTAACAGAAGCTTGCACTGAAGGAATAAGGCTTGAACAATCATAAATCGTGTAGCATTCAGACTTCATATCACAACCATCATCTACAAGTATACAATACTCTCCAGGAGCTAAATTTGTTAGCGTTGTAGCTGAACTATTAAATCCAGGTGCACTTGTCCACGATATAACCCTATCGTTTGATCCACCAGTAACATTTACTATAATTTCTCCATCATTTGAACTAGAAGTACTTGACGATGCAAGACTTATCAATTCTATACTAATTGGTGGAATTGACTCTTCAGCATCTTCATTTTCTACTATAGTGCAACAAATAATCTCATAACTGTGAACAAATCCACAACCATCTTTAGTCACAGATGCCTGATAAACTCCAGGACACAAATCACTCAAACTAGGGCTGTTAGTTTGATTACTATTTAGGACATTTAGCCATTCTATAGTAGCGCCATCAGGAATCTCCAAATTTATAGCACCAGTACAAGTAGGATTGTTACCCAAAACACAGTACGTAATATTTTCCTGAGAAACTAGAGTTGGTTGAGGTATCTCGCCAACCTCACTTTCAATAGTCCAACAGTTTGTATACTCACAACTTCCCCCTTCATCCGTGACTGTCAAACAATATTCTCCTGCAGATAAGTTACTACGGTTTCCTGATTGAGACATATTTGGATCTAGATCTCCCCATATATAAGAGTACATCTGGTTTGCGTTATCTTCACTACTACAATCCAAACTTACACTAATAGAACCATTCATTGCGGAACAATTTTCATTTTCAATTTCTGCAACTAGTTCACATTCTGGACATTCACAACTTATTTCAAATGAGGCTTCTGCAGTAGAGCATATTGCATCTGTAACTATGACTTGATATGTACCGCAAGGAGCAGGTGCCTCTATATCCTCTCCGTCGTTATTTCCTTGCACATCACTTGCAGTATGATAATCTAAAATTTCGTTAGGCTTGTCTGGATCAGTGCTAAAAAAATCCCAAATAACATCATAAGGTGGAACTCCTCCATTGATCATTAAATCTATAGAACCATCCATACAATTCTCAACCTTAGTGGCGTTAGTTATTTCTGCTGATAGACCTTCTTGAGCATGAATTAAAACGACAAAAAATACAAATGTAAAGGTTAGTGCTAATCTCATTGATAATAATTTTTAAACTTTGTTTTAAAATTTGGGGCGATTTTCAATTTTCCTATTGCTGATGCGTTTTTGATATTTTTCAAGCTCGCTTTTATCCCTAAAATCAAGAATGGGGTCATTTAGGTAATTATAAATTGCATACCCTGACTCAGTTAACCTTATAACATATGACTTTAGCTCTTTACCATTAACTTCATATACAATATGTGCCGTATTTATATCTGGAACTTGAAAATTTTTAACGATGCTATTACTTATGTCGAGATTAGGTATCATCATTTCATATCCACCATACTGTTCCCATTTTCCAGCATTTAATTTTGAAGTAAATATGTAAAGCTCATTATACTTTCCTAAGCAGTAGATATTTAAAAATAAATCATTTCGATTAGCATGTATAACTTTTAGAGATCCTCTAGGGGCAATTAATTTATGACTATCTACTTCTATAGTGTGTGTTCCATCGTCATTCAAGAAAACTCTACATTGCTGTGTAATATCTTCAATAAATAATTGATTTTGAGCGACTACCATTAAAGGGAAAAGCAGCCCAAATATTAAACCTATTCGTTTTCTTAATTCCATATTTTTAATTTACAGTTTCAGCTAATTGAGCTGTATTAAGCTTAGCAATCCAATAATAATACTTCACTTGACTATTATCAACATATTTAACCGTCCAGCCTAGCACTGTGTCTAGATTATCATCTTCATATTTGGCTCTATCTTCATTTTCTCTATACCCATAACTTGGATCATATATATATCCTTTGAAAGTCAAAACAACATGATTAGCGTGTATAGAAAGAGGATCCACTACTCCTCCTTGTCCTGTTTTCCCTTTATCGCCTAAAGCCCAATTTTCACTACATCCAGTCGGTATATTATCAAGGAGAATAAAATTGTTACTTGCACTCTCTAAATACGTCTCCCATTTTTTTACTAAAAATCGAGGTTCATTAATTTTCACAAATTCAGCATTCATATAATTTGAGCCGAACTCTGCCATACGATCCGCATTGAAACTATTTGATGCAAATTGATTAGGATAAATATAAAAATTTGTCATTCCACTAATGCCTTGATTTTCGATTATTGCCCTAAATAGTTGGACAAGTACTTCACACCTAGCCACTGGATCTGGTCTTTTCAGTAAGTCACTTAAGTCGTCGCAGCCATCATTTGTGCAATCTTTCCAATATGTAAAAATTGCGCCATCACCAACTCTAGATGGATTGAAATTTTCAGAATCAAAAGGAGTCCAAGCCCAATCTACAATTTCATTTTCAAAACTCTTCCCCTTGGCTTCCGAGCAACCAATATGGATTGTAGTTTCAAAAACATCTCCTAAATTAAGAGGCTCTTTATGAGTAACATACATAGTATGCATAGATGTTTTAAAAGATGTAAAACTAGCTGGCTCACCATTATTATCCTTTGCCACCTCCCATTCTATCGGTAGAGACTGATTGTAATAATCTGTTAATTGAATTTCAAATCCAACATCACTAATCCCTTTATAAGTAACAGGAGATCCCGTGTTCGTACTATTAGTATTAAATGCCATTGGAGTAAACATAATCTCTACTGGAATTTCTACTGGATTTTGAAAAATACCTGTAGGTAGAAATGTTGTTATTAGCTTTGTTGTAGTAGTTGAAATTTTTGGTCGTATCCAAAACGGATCAGGGCAGTCATGATTTATTACACCCACAACTCTTATTTTTTTGCCGCTAACATATGCCGCAGGCTTTATAACTTCACCATCTTCAGACCAATGTGGTGCTTTTATGCTGCCTGAACCATTATCCAATTTAATAGGTATATACGATACACCATCATTATTTAATGGAGCAAAAGAAACACTTTCTAATTCATAAGAGAAATTCCAAGGGCTGTTAGATGACGTACTTTGGGCATTTATACTAATCGAAAGAAAGAAAGAAAGAAAGAAAGAAAGAAAGAAAGATTTCTCATCATGGTTAGAGAGTTCGTTATAAAATATTTCTACAAATTTAAAATAAATTTTACAAATACAAAATTCCATTTTTTATAAATCAGGTTTTAGACATGTTGTAATGAACTGCCCTAAAACTTCTAGAATTCCTGTCTTTACCTTTTGAACTACTCAAGAATCCATTGGCACTTGCTCTATTTTATTTTTGTTGTCAAATTTCTCTAGGCCTATCGCAGAGCCGCGTGAAGGGGTGGAATGATGGCACAAAGTGCGTGGCCAGGTGGCCAATGCTTGTGTCAGTCCCGATTTTTTTCTATCGGGACCGTAGCGGACGCGGAGTCATGGAAGACCTGACCCTGACCGAATGTTGCGTAGCAATTTTGGTCCAGTGGACCAAAATAATGAGGGAACTGCAGCAAACCTGCTGCAGCTTCACAAAAGGGGACACGCCCAAATCATTATTATAATTTTACTTCAATGCCTCTAAAGCTTGCTCTGCTCTTTCGCGGGTGTTATCAAAACTAGTGGCTTGGTTGTAGTGGCTCTTAGCAGCGGAGATGTCTCCCATACGCTCCGTTACTTCGCCTAAATAATAGTGCGCCAAACCGAACGTGGGATCTAATGTTTTTGTAATCTCAAAATGCTTTTTGGACTGCTCCAAAGAATCCAACTGTAGATAGGCCAATCCGATATTGTAAAAAGCAGAGGGCTGTTGATCCCCGGTACTGTTTGTAATTTTCTTGAAAACTTCAATGGCTTCTTCAAATTTTCCTTGTGAACCAAGCGTGTTTCCCTTGGCCAAATAGGCGCTATAAAAATCTGGGTCTGCTGCTATAGCCGAATCAAAATACTGCAGCGCTATGGGATCCTCCTTGGCATCAAATATAAATCCTAAACGCATCAAGGCTGGTACAAAATCGGCGTCCTTATCAATCGCCACTTTAAAAGAGCGAATGGCTTTCTCCTCATCATCTATGTCTTGAAAATTGACACCCATCAGATAATAGCTTCGCGGATTGAATCGATCTACTTTGGTGGCTCGCTGTAGAGTGGCAAAGGCATCATTGTTGCGCTTCAGGATAATTTGAAATTCTCCCAAGTCATGCAAGATGTCAATGTTATCTGGAAACTGGTAAGATGCTGCCTCCAACGTAAGCAAAGCCAAGCGAGAGTTGTCATATTCTAAATAGGTCTGCGCCAATTTCATATGCGCATCCACCCGCGAACTGTCCATAGCGATCACTTTTTTATAATCCGCGATGGCTTCGTCAAACCCCTCTAACTCAAAATATAAATCTCCTCTCTTTTCATAGAGCTCCGGCTTATCAGGGTTGGCCTCTATCTCTCGATCCATCTTTTGTAATGAAGTCAAACCAACTACCGTTGGTACTTCTTCCTCAACGGTGTCTTGCTGCGGTCCACCACATGACAAGAAGCTACAAACCAAAACCAATAGGATAAACGTTATACTCTCTGAGGTCATTAAATTATATTTTGCATCTTTAAGAAAAGTGAGACTAAAGTTGATGTACATTAAGTGTAAAGTAAAAGTAAGGGATTTTTGGAATATACTCGACTTGAAAGCCAAGTTGTTTTGTCTAATAGTCTACTTAACTGTATTAGGCACCTCCCTCCACGCACAGGTATATGAGGATGTCTACATCTTGGAGTCCGAGGGGGTCTCTATCAGCACGACACATGTGTTGAGGGATGGTGATGTCACCTACTTGTATGGTCAATATTTTGGTGAGGCGAACATAGGTGCTTTCTCGCTTGCGCATAATGGATCTGCCGATGTATTTTTAATGAAACTTGTAGGCAATCAACCCGAATGGATATTTTCTGGAGGGAGTAATGGCTCTGATAACTCTATAGATATCGAAATAGACGGTACTGGAGATATCGTAATCGGAGGGGAATTTTGGTTGGAAGCGCAATTTGGAGATGTAACCTTAGTGACCGAGGGGAGCACCAAATCACTTTTCATCATCAAGCTCGATGCGGATGGCAACGTACTCATGAACCAAACCATAGATGGCACGGGCACTAAAAACATGAATGGGATCGAACTTATCGATGATGATGTATATGTAAATGGAAGCTTTAGCGATTCTCTATTTTTGAGCTCATCTACTGCGGTCGCGCAGGCTGACCAAGATATCTACTTACTGAAAATGGATAAGGAAAATGAGGCAGGATGGATACAGCATTATGGCCTGGAGGGCAATACCAATAGTCGTGATTTCTCTTGGGATGAGCTCAACCAACAGTTTATTGTAAGCGGTGAATTTTTTGGTCGCATTGCCGTAGCGAATGACACTATCGCGATCAACACATTTGACATCGACATGTTTGTTGCTGCATTTGACATCAATGGTGCTGGACTTTGGATACAAAAAGCAGGGGGGCAGTTTGAAGATTTTAATGAAGCACACTGCCTTGACGAGGAAGGGAATATTTACCTCACTGGTTCATACAGAGGGATTATAGATTTTTCTGATGGCAGTCAAATAAACACGGGCGGAGTTACCAACATGGATGCGTACTTAATCAAATTCAGTCCCGAAGGGAACAAGGTTTGGGCAAGGACGCTAGGGGGCATGAATACTTCAGAGTTTGGCACAAGTATAAGCTATGAAAATGAAAGATTATTTTGGACGGCATATCATGATGGCGCTATCAATATTGATGGTATCGCATTTCTAGATACAGAGTCTACTTTTAATGGTATTGTTGGTGTATATAATGTAGAGGGTGCTCTAAAGCGCGCTTTTTCAATTGTTGGAAATACTTCGGTCATTCCTCGCGGTGCCATTCCTGAAGGGAGGACTACGTATGTCTTTGGAGATTTTCTGGGAGAAGTGAATCTAGATCAAATTTATGAAGCATCTGCTTTTGCCAGCTTTCATGCCAATGTGTTAGACTTGATATTATCTAATACCAATTTGGTTCGGCAAGACATAAAGACATATCCTAATCCTGTTTCACAATTTTTACAGATAGCTTTGCCAGAGAAAGCGGAGCATGTGGAGATCATCAATATGCAAGGAAGTATACTTTACAGGAGCTCCGAAAAGGGTTTATCCCATACTATTGATTTCACAAGATTTGGGCCTGGCATTTATTTTTGGCGCACAGAAAGTGGCGCTGTAGGAAAAGTTATTTACGCTAAATAACTCGAGTCTGAAAACGGGCTAATCGAATTGGGCAAAAAAATAGGGTGCCAAATTCAGACATAATCTGTTAACCTATTGGCACCCCTATTTTTCGGCTTATCGTTTTCTTAGCTACTTTTTACTTCTTAAGGAACTTTCCTAGCATACCTCCAAGATCATCCATGATGTTACCATCTCCATCTTGGTCGATAAGGTTTTTCAACATTCCACCGATTGGGCTACCTGAAGCACGTTGCTGTTGCTGCTGACGAGCGCCATTCAATAAGTCGGAGATACCAGAAGTATCCAAACCATTTTGTCTTTTCTGCTGACCCAATACACCTAATAATAGAGGTGCCAGTTTCATCATCAAGTTCCCCGTTTGATTTGTATTCAAGCCATTGCTCTTAGAGATGGCATCAATTACGGTAGATTGCTTATCACCTAGAATATGTTTTAAGATACCCGCGCCATTCATAGCACGTTCATGTTGAGGCTGTACATTATTACCTCCTAAAAGGTCTTGTAGGTTATCGAGAATGCCACCATCGTGGTCTTTCTCTAATGCGTTATTCAAGGCGCTAGCGCCATCTGGACTTTGTGCATTTCGGGCGATACCGCCTAATAAAACCTCCATGATATTATCGGCAGCGCCTGAGGTTTGTTGTTTGCTAACCCCATTTCCTAATTGAGAAGTAAGCACGTCCATAACACCACCTGAAAGCTGGCTTTTGACTAAGTCCATTAAATCGATTGGCATAATTATATATTTATGTGTGAGCCTAGTTTTGAAGGTCTCAAGAATCTAAAATGCTGATTTTTTTGACCTCGTCGAACTGGACTCAAATGTTAAAAATTAAATACTATTCGTTTAAAACAACAAAAACTAGGTTTTTGAAGTAAAATATGTACATATGTACTTGAAAATCAAGCTAAAATACACCTTTTTGACGATATTTTTGGCGATCGGTTACTTTTCCTATGGGCAATTTTTACATACCCCAGAAGAAATGGAAGATATTGTCTTGAATAATCCTGCAAAATACATTTTGCAAGAAACAGACAATCTAGGTCCAGAAGCATTCGCCAATTGCCGTCAAGCAATCAACGCCTTAGCTCCAAAATCAGTTGCAGAAAAATTTGTACTTGAAAATCAAGCTATTTCGAAATCAGAAAAGAAGAAATTAAAGAAAAGAAATAAGAAAATTGCAAAGGTATTGAGCAGAGGAGCAGACCAATCCCTCACCATTGAGTTGTATCATAATTATTACCAGCTTGGCCATTATGATCAGGCCTTATTTTACAAACTGCAAAACGAAGAAAAATCTGTATTCAATTTTGAAAATGAATACTTCTTAGCCAAAACTTATTTTAAGACGGATAATCCTATAGAAGCACTAGCGCATATCTTCAATGCAAAAATATTGATGCCCTATTCTACTCAGGCATACACTACAGAGGATGAGCAATTGGTCGAAAATCTATTGCATCAAATACTTAAGGCCAATAAAAAAACCTATCAAGACTGGGCACTCCAATTTTCATATTGTATAGCCAATAGAGATAATAAAACCTATATCAGTTTCAAATCTCAGCCCTGGAAAACGTATGCCATCTGCAAAACGGTTTGGCAAGAAGACGAGCAACACAAGAGTAAGATGGCTACCATCTCTGATCAAGCCTCTTGGTTGGTAGAAGAAAAAGAATGCTTGCTTAATGCGCTCGTTTCGTATCTCCGACACGAAGAACACAATCCAAAGTACCAAGGCTTGCAACAATTGGCGCTGGCCCTTGAAAACAACTATGTGACAGATTTTATTCAATACGAAGCATTTGCAGCTCGATATCTTACGAATCCTAATGGGCAACCCAGTCCGCAGCAAATCAAAGAAATGAGGGCCTATTTTATGAAGGCGCATGCTGCTAGTCAGTAAGATGGGTCAATTAAATACCACACCATCACTAAACTTTAGATAGAAGTTCGCTAAACTTTAAGTAGAAGTTCATAAATTCGGACAAAAATAAAAATGTCTGAAATCAAGCATTCAGAAATCGTAGAAAAGGCACTTCGATATGCAGCCCCCTTTTTTCATTCCGATCGCAATTTGGTATACCACAACTATCAATTCTGTATTGCCTTGTGCAATAGTATTGATGAAATAGCTCAAAAAGAAGCAAGTGTCAATCAAGACCATAGCAACCAAGCCAAATTGGCGGGTATATTCTATACTTTGGGCATCGCTCAAAATAGATCTGAGCCAGCCCAAAGTGCATTATCGCTTTGGTCTCAGTATAGTGCTAAAGAATCCATTGCTGCAAATACAGTCCAAAGTGTAAAGAGTTGCCTTGATGTCTTTTTTGACAAAAAAGAAAAAAATGACTCTGCACAAAAACTAATGGCAGATGGAATCCATGTACAAACCTATGCTCGACAAAACGATTCTCAAACGGCATTATATAAAATGGAGGCGCTCTCTTTTGAGCCCCAAGAAATCAGCAATCTAGAATGGAATACTAGACAGTTTGAAGCCATACAGGAAGTAAACTTTTTTTATCCTTATACCGAACTGCAGTATAAATCTATCCTCAACCAGCAGCTGCTCGACTACACCCAAAAAATAAAACGAAATAAAAGAAATGGACCAAAAGCATGGGAGCTAGAAAAACTACGCAACTTCCAAAACTTGGAAAGACGTCTACCCAATGATGCAACGCAAACTTTCTTTAGAGCCAATTTTAGGAACCACATTAACCTCAGTGCTATCGCAGATCAAAAAGCGAATATCATGATTAGCGTCAATGCCATCATGATCTCTGTATTGATTTCAGTCTTGTCTTATAGAAACATCACGGAAACGAATCCTATGATCATCATGCCGGTGGTCATCTTTTTGATTACAGGATTGACCTCGCTTATTTGCGCCGTACTCTCTGCTAGGCCATCCGTCACCAAACTCAATAGAAGCACTATGCCTATGGAAGAGGTAAAAAAGAACATTGTCTTCTTTGGAAACTTCGTACACCTAGATTTAGAGCAGTACGAAGAAGCAGTAGACGCCATGTTTAGAGACAGCGAATTGATTTATGGGAACATGGTTAGAGACTTGTACTACCTCGGAAAAGTGCTCGACCAAAAATATAGATACCTATCTATTTCTTATAGTGTTTTCATGGTTGGATTTGTAGTCACTGTGCTTACCTTCATGATTGCTTTTTTAAGTTAAAAATGCTTCGAAAATATATTAGCGAACCATTCAGTATATTATCACCATGGCTAAGAAAAACATCCAACGCCCTCACGCAGAAGACGCTTATAAAAAAGAACTCGCTGCACTCAGCAAGATTGATACTAAGAATATACCGCCCAACTGGAATCTATCACCAAAGGCCGTAGTTACCTATATCGTAGGGGGAAAGTTAGAGGATGGTACAGAAATAGAAACGAAGTACTATGGAGATCGGCGCTTGATAGAGGTCGCTGTTGCAACCTTACTCACAGATCGTGCACTATTGTTATTAGGCATCCCAGGTACCGCCAAGACTTGGTTGTCGGAGCACTTATCGGCTGCCATTTCGGGTACCTCTAAATTACTCATACAAGGAACCGCAGGACTATCCGAAGAAGCGCTCCGCTACGGTTGGAATTATGCAAAACTTTTAGCAGAAGGACCTTCAGAAAATTCTCTAGTCGTTTCTCCAGTTTTAAAAGCGATGCAAACGGGTCAGATAGTCCGAATAGAAGAGCTTACACGGCTTCCCTCCGATGTACAAGATTCATTGATTACGGTCTTATCCGAAAAGACCTTACCTATACCAGAGCTAAATACCGAACAACAAGCCATCCAAGGCTTCAACGTAATTGCAACTGCCAACAATAGAGATAAAGGCGTTAATGATTTGTCCAGTGCATTGCGCAGAAGATTCAACACCGTGGTCATGCCTTTACCAAAGTCCTTTGCCGAAGAGGTAAAGATTGTACAAACCAGAGTAGAGAAATTTGTGCAAAAGCTAGACATGCCTAAAAGCAAGGTGCCGATTGAAGAAATCAACCGACTCATTACGATTTTCAGAGAACTGAGATCAGGAGGCACCACCGATGGTAAGATGAAACTCAAAGTACCGGGCAGTACCCTAAGTACTGCCGAGGCCATCTCCGTAGTAAACAATGGAGTGATATTAGCCGCCCATTTTGGCAATGGTACCATGTCCGCCAAAGACCTTGCAGCCAGTCTTACAGGCGCCATAGTCAAAGACCCAAAGACAGATGAAGTAGCATGGAAAGAATATCTAGAGACTGTCGTCAAGGATAGAAAAGAATGGAAAGACCTTTACGAAGCTTGTAAAGATGCATAAGGTCTTTGGCATTAGACATCATGGCCCCGGCTCTGCCAAAAATGTAATGCGTGCGCTGGATGAATTTCAGCCAGACTGCATTCTGATAGAAGCGCCTGCAGATGCAGAAAAGCTGATCCCCTTAAGCGCGCACAAAAAGATGAGGCTGCCGCTGGCCATCCTAATCTATAACCCTGCTGATTTCAACCAGTCTGCTTTTTATCCTTTTGCAAAGTTTTCCCCCGAGTGGCAAGCCTTGCAATACGGCCACAAGCATCAGATAGAGCTAGGCTTTATCGATCTACCCCAATCTCAAAGTTTACTCTTGCCAGAAGAGAACCAATACTCCAATGACCTCGACATCACTGACCCTCTAGGAAACCTAGCCCAAATAGCTGGCTTCAAAGACAGTGAGCGTTGGTGGGATTACACCTTCGAATATGCAGAAAGCGGCATGGAAATATTTGAACTCATTGAGAAGATGGTCACTGCGCTACGAGAAGAAATCATCGACCAAGAACGAGAAACCCTTTTGCGCGAAGCGTATATGCGCAATCAAATACGCAATGCCCTCAAGAATAACTATCAGCGAATCGCTGTGATTTGCGGAGCCTGGCATGTGCCCGCGCTAAATGACTTGAACCTCTTTAAACTTAAGGATGACCGTGCCTTATTAAAAGGCTTGAAAAAAATAAAAACCGATGCTACTTGGATACCCTGGACCTATGAAAGACTAGCGAGGTCTGGAGGCTACGCAGCGGGTGTAGACTCGCCCGCTTGGTATAGCCTTATCTTCAATTCCAAAAAAGATAGCGCTACTCGATGGTTAGCTAAGGCAGCTCGATTATTGAGAAAAAATGGCTTGGATGCCTCCTCTGCCAACATCATAGAAGCCGTCAATCTAGCCAAGCACTTAGCAGCCATGAGAGACATTCCGCTTCCAGGCTTGACAGAATTAAAAGAAGCGGCACTCAGCACATTATGCAATGGCTTAGATGTCAAGTTCAATCTCATAGAGCGGAATCTTATCATTGGAGACAAAGTGGGGCGTCTCCCCAAAAACGTACCTACAGTACCCTTGCAGAAAGACGTCTTGCAGCAAATCAAAAAAGCAAGACTATCTAAAGAATACAATAGCTCAGAAGCCACCACAAAGAAGCTAGACCTGCGAAAACCTACTGGACTTAATGGATCTAAACTTTTGCACAGGTTGTCTATTTTAGATATCCCCTTTGGAAAATCACGCAAAGGGTCAAAATTTGCTACCGGGTCTTTTAGCGAAACTTGGAAACTCAAATGGAAACCTGAGTACTCCATCAGAGTCATTGAGGCCAGCATGTGGGGCAATGATGTAGAAGAGGCTACCCGCAACTTTGTGGTCAACAATGTCAGAAACGAAACCAAGCTAGAACAACTAGCGAGCTTACTCGAGAAAGTAATGAAGGCGGACAT
>CAKZVJ010000332.1 GCA_937923345.1 uncultured Saprospiraceae bacterium | reverse complement strand
CTATTTTGGATGAGATTTTTTATTCTCGAAATTCAGTGATGCCTGAGCATCAGTGGATTGAGAAAATGAAAAATATCGCCAAAAGAGTCATTTTGTGGTTTCGTGACTTTTCGGAGCGGACTCAATGGTGAATTATAAATTATAAACGCTGTGCCAGAGCAAGAGTAAGGGCTAGTTTAGAGATTAGACCTAGACACCTAGACACCTAGACACCTAGACACCTAGACACCTAGACACCTAGACACCTAGAATCCTAGAAACCTAGAATCCTAAAAACCTAGATACCTAAAAACCTAGACACCTAGAATCCGATGTGTGAGCGGTAGGAAGGGTGCGACCAGCGGGAGCAGTCACATGATGCAGGGCATGGCGGGATAGCATGGGACGGGAACGAATGTGGACCCCTGGATGACGCGACTTTTTTTGCTGATTTTTCTTCAGCAAAAAAAGGCACACCCAAAAAAATAAGAGGAGACTTACGTAAAGCCCCCTCTTATCCCTTGTATTGGTTTTGATATTTATGGAGTGAAAAATGAAGAGCATCCAGTAGATGCCCTTCAAATTTTACTTGTTGGTTTAAAGATTACTTCTTTAAAGCATCTCTAATTTCAGTCAATAATACTTGGTCTGCTGTAGGATCAGGATCTGGAGCAGCGCCCATTGCCCTTACTTTAGCTTTTCCCATCATGAAAAGGACAAAACCTACAATCAAAAGACTAATGATTGTATTCAACCACGCTCCCCATCTGATGGCGTTAGCTGGCTTGTAGTTTGCTTCCCCTTCTACACCTACTGCAGGCGAAAGTTCAATAACCTTAGCTGAGAAATCGGTCCCTCCTGCGAAGTGTCCTACAACTGGCATAATAATGTCATTCACAAACCCATTCACTACAAGACCTACAGCACCCGCTAAGATAACTGCAATCGCAAAGTCAATGACGTTTCCTGTCATTATGAAATCCTTAAATTCTTTCCACATAATAATTAAAGTTTAAAAAGTTGGTAAATCAATATTGTTTGATTTTTATGACGACTACAAAAATGTAATTGTCACACTAGTATAGAAAAATCTATACCGTGCCTAGTTTCTTCAGCCATGGGATGTATTGTTAGTGCGTCTTACTTTTTCAAAGCATCTCTAATCTCTATCAGTAATTCTTCCTGCGTTGGCCCTGGAGGAGGTGGAGGAACTACCTTATTATATTGTTTCACTACAAGAAAGAGCACAAAAGAAATAATTAAAAAATCAATCAAAAATTTGAGAAATTTGCCGTACCCAATTACAACTGCTGGAGTATCTTCATCTACGGCTGCTTGGATTTCATATGCTAAATCAGAAAAATCGACACCCCCCATTGCCAAGCCTAAAGGCGGCATCAAAATGTCTCCAGTAAATGAAGTGACAACTGCTCCAAATGCTCCAGCCATAATAACAGCAACAGCAAAGCCTACAACGTTTCCCTTATTGATAAACTCTTTAAATTCTGCCCACATAATTTTTAAAAGTTCTTAGTTGGTAAATCGTAAATTATTTATTCTATTGACAAGATTACCATCAACAAAAAGTACAAATCTAATCAATTAGATACACATAGAGATTTATTTTCATTTAATATTTTCATTTTCATAGGCTTATAGAGATGGAATGAGTATTTTCGTTGTCCCTAATACGTAAAAATAACATGTCGAACCCTTTATTTTACCGCCTATCACTGACTATGATCCCTCAAGTGGGTCCAGTAACTGCCAAAAAACTCATTGAGACCTTAGGTAGCGCAGAGCAGGTGTTTAATACTCCAAAATCAGATCTGCTTAGCATACTCGGCGAGCAAGACAAAATCGTCGAAAACATCCTAGAAAAGAAAACTTTTAAAAAGGCAGAGAATGAAATTCAATTTATAGAAGACAAAGGCATACAGGTCTTGTATTATCAAGACGATGATTTTCCTGAGCGTATCCGAGTACAGCCTGCCGCTCCAGCTTTATTATTTTACAAGGGAAATGCTTCGCTCAATCATCATCGCACCATTGGCATAGTCGGTACCCGGAAGACTACCCCGTACGGTCAAGATATATGCAGCAACATTGTGCAGGAGATGCGTAAATATGATGTACAAGTCATCAGTGGCCTCGCAAATGGAATAGATAGTGTGGCGCATAAATCAAGCCTAGAAAACGGTATCCCTACTATAGGTGTCCTTGGGCATGGGCTACAAATGTTGTATCCCTATAATAATGATAAGTTGGCTGCCGAGATGACTGAACACGGTGGACTACTTACAGAGTATACTTCTACTGAAGGACCAGATCGCGAGCATTTTCCAGCAAGAAATAAAATAGTAGCTACTATGTGCGATGCCTTGTTGGTCGTCGAATCCCCATCAAGAGGTGGCTCACTTATAACTGCCAGATTTGCCAACGACTACTTTAAAAAAGTATTTGCCATCCCCGGTAGAACCAATGATACAATGTCTGAAGGCTGCAACAGCTTAATCAAAAATAAACTCGCTGACCTGGTAGAAAATGGAGAAGATATCGCGCAGGCTATGAAATGGAAAGCGCAATCCAACATTGCCAATATCCAAACACAGTTGTTTATAGAGCTTGATGATCAAGAAAAAGAAATCATAAGTGTCATTAAAAAACTAGATACACCTAGCTTAGACCGACTTTGCTATGAAACTAAAATATTGAATAGTGAAATGGCCTCACTTTTATTAAATTTGGAGTTCAAAGGAGTTATTAAATCTCTCCCTGGGAAACGATATATACAAACAGCGTAAAAAAATAATACCATGAAAAATACTGCATTCATTCTATTCCTTTTTATTTTTTTCATGGGCTGTGACTCCAAACCCAAAATAATCCAAGTGTCAAAAGATGCCTTTCAAAATGGCCAGTATAATACAGCTACAATGGGACTGCTCTCTAGAGCTAAAATCTCCGCTAGCGATAAAGCGAAAAACGTGATTTTTCTTATTGGAGATGGTATGGGCTTGACACAAGTAAGCGCTGCTGCCATCAAAAATGATAATGAATTATTTTTAATGAAATTTCCTATCATCGGTATTCACAACTGTCAACCATCTGAAGGACTCATTACTGATTCTGCTGCCGGAGCGACTGCTTTTGCTACGGGTAAAAAAACATTTAATGGGGCTATAGGCTTGGGAGCCGATAGTAGTTCACATCAGACCATCCTAGAACGTTGTGAAGAACTAGGTATGGCAACGGGTATGGTAGCTACGTCTACAATAGTCCATGCTACTCCGGCTTCATTTATCTCCCATCGTCCAAGCAGAAAGCAATACGAAGATATAGCCGCTGACTTTATGAATACAGAGATAGATTACTTCGTAGGCGGAGGAAAGAAATACTTTGACCGCAGATCGCAGGATGAAAGAAACTTAGTGAAGGAAATGCAAGACAAAGGCTATGTGGTGAATGATTACTTTCAAGAGGACTTTCAAAATCTAAGTATAGATACCAAATCAAATTTTGCTTATTTCACTGCCGATGATGATCCTATCCCACAATCAAAAGGTAGAAATTATTTGATGCCAGCCAGTAAAACGGGTATTGAATTTTTAGACGCTCATGATGACCCTAATGATGATAAAGGATTTTTCATGATGATAGAAGGTTCACAAATAGATTGGGGCGGTCACGCCAACAATGCAGAGTATGTAATATCTGAATTATTAGAATTTGATAAGGTAATTGGGGAGGCATTGCGATTTGCCAAGGAAGATGGAGAAACACTGGTATTGGTAACTGCGGATCATGAAACGGGTGGTATGGCCATAAATTCTGGCTCTACTAAAGATAGTCTCAATATTACCTTTTCATCAGGATATCATACCGCTACAATGATACCCGTGTATGCCTATGGTCCAGGTGCTGAGCTATTTTCGGGGGTATATGAAAATACGGCAATCTATGATAAATTGCTCTTGGCAATGGGTATCACTGCCTCCAAATAGCCTTCTATGTGTAGGCAGAATGGGTATTTTTCAAATTTTGTCCTTGATTTTAATAGCTTCGGCATGAATTTGCGTTATACATATAAATAGGTGAATACCGCCCTTAGAGTTTGTTTTCACCATAAACCATCTTCTCTATGTATAGATTTATCAAAAGCGTATTCTTATTTAGTATTTCATTACTATTCGTGAGCTGCAATCTCAAGGCTCAGGACATAGTGACGCGCAAGTCAGGTGATACCAAGGCACATAGGCTTTTTGATCGAGCGATTACCTATGAAAGACAGCGCCTCCCAGATAAGGCCCTTGAAGATTATAAGAAAGTAATAAAATTGGAACCCAATTTTATTGACGCGCATATCCGCATTGGATCCTTTTATTACGAAAGAAAGATATGGTCCAAAGCAGAGGCCAGTTACTCCAAAGCGATTCAACTAGATGCTACTTATGAGCCAAAGCTTTTTTACACTTTGGGTTTGGCACAAATGGAACAGAAAAAATTTGCTGAGGCAAAAGAATCATTCAAGACTTTTTTAGAAGTAGGGAAAGATGAAAAATATGCAAGCTTGAGAAAAAAGGCCAATATGCATATTACTACTGTTCAGTTTAAGGCAGAAAACAATAATCGCTCTGTCCCTTTTGACCCTAAACCCTTAGGGCCAGGAATCAATACGGAGTTGCTTGAGTATTTACCTAGTTTGACTGCAGATGAAGAAACTATGGTCATCACCCGTAATGATGGATATCAAGAAGACTTTTATGTGAGTGAAAAAGTAGATGGTGAATGGACCACTGCCTTTCCACTTAAGAGTATTAATCGACCAAACACTAATGAAGGGGCGCAAACTATTTCTCAAGATGGAAAATTACTTTTCTACACCGTCTGTGATGGCAGAAATGACTATGGTAGTTGTGATTTATATTACGCGGAGGTGGTCAATGGACGATGGACTAAGGCCAAAAATATGGGCGCTCAAATAAATGGTGCAGGTTGGGATACTCAGCCTTCTATCTCGGCAGATAAGAAAAATTTGTACTATACATCCAAAAGAAAAGGCGCTGTTGGTGGATCAGATATTTGGATGGCGACCAGAGCAGAGGACGGTACTTGGGCCAAACCAGTAAACTTAGGTGAAATAATCAACACCCCTGGCGATGAGGCCTCTCCTTTTATTCATCCTGACAATCATACTTTATATTTCATGTCTGATGGACACACAGGCTTTGGTGGCGATGATTTGTTTTATTCACGAAGGCAAGCAGATGGCTCTTGGGCTACGCCAAAAAATATGGGCTACCCTATCAATACGGACAGCGATGAAGGCTCTTTAGTAGTAAGCGCTAATGGGAAAACTGCTTATTTTGCAACTAGTAGATTCAACAAAGGAAAGAACAAAAATCGGTATGACATCTATAGTTTTGATCTCTATGAAGAAGCGAGACCAGCGCCTGTAACCTATGTGAAAGCAAAAGTGATAGATGCGGAAACAAAACAGCCCCTGAGCGCAGATTTGGACATTACAGATTTGGGTGGGCAGCGCTCCTACTACCAAGAAAAAATAGATGATCAAGGGATTTTCTTAATCCCCTTGCCTGCTGGTAAGCAGTATGCTCTGAATATAGAAAAGGAGGGGTACTTGATTCATTCTGAAAATTTTGCGCTAGAAAATATAAAAACAGTAGTTGATCCGTTTTTGATGATTATTGAGCTGCAAAAGATACCACCAGTAGTAGCTTCCACCGCCACTACTCCTGCATCTTCTGCGGAACCAATCACCAAACCTATCGTTTTGAAAAATGTATTCTTTGAAACGGGCTCTGCTGCATTAAAGCCTATGTCCATAGTAGAATTGGATAAACTGTACGAATTTCTATCCAAGGATGTGAATCTAAGAATCCAGCTCAATGGACACACCGATAATGTGGGTAGTGATAGCGACAACATGGTGCTATCCGATGCAAGAGCGAATGCGGTGAAAGAATACTTGCAAGACAAGGGAATCGATTCGAATAGATTAAGGGCTAAAGGATTTGGAGAAACGGTGCCCGTTGCTACCAATGATACGGATGAAGGTAGGAGACAAAATCGCAGAACGGAGTTTCAGTTGTTTTAGGCTGATATATAGGTATAAAAAAAGCACTGATTGAAGATGTCAATCAGTGCTTTTTTATTGTCTTATTGCTATCAGATTATTGCTTTACCCACCTCACGGTACGATTATATTCTTCATTGAT
Organism: uncultured Saprospiraceae bacterium; assembly: GCA_937923345.1. GTDB lineage: Bacteria > Bacteroidota > Bacteroidia > Chitinophagales > Saprospiraceae > JALZVN01. Next base: position 4,320 of record CAKZVJ010000332.1, on the reverse strand, counting down.
CATCTGAAGGAAGTACATACCCGCAGGGAGATTATTGACTTGAATCTCATTTCTGTTATCTGCTCGATTCAATGACCACTCTTGGCTTTGCATCAATTGACCATTTACGTTCAAGATATTCATTGTGAAATCTTCTTGAATAGGTGAATCTATATGCACATTGATAAAATCAATAGCAGGATTAGGGCTAATATCTACAGAAAACGGAGCAAGCGCCAAAGAGTTTGCAGCACTCGTTTCTGCTTCTTGTAATGTAAGTGTAGTGCATACTGCAGCGTCTCCAGAAGTACCTCCATTGCCATTCACTCCATTGCCACAAGAGTATAGAGTAACACTACCGCTACCCACCTCAGGTGCTGTCCACTCCATAGTGAATGTATTAGCAGCAGAAGGATTGTTATGCTCAACATAAGTTCTACCTGTATTAGCGGCAAATGCGATTTTTGCATTACTACTTGTATTGGCCCAGGTATTTACTTCTTCTTCATTAGCATCTGTCAAAGCTACCATCTGAAAACCATATCTAGCTGGTGTATTTGAACCAGTAGAATTAATGGTAACTGACATATTGTATGTTTCTCCCGGAATGTATTCATTATCTGCGATAGGGGCACCGTCTAGAGTAGCCAAGTTAATATCCATATCTATATTGAAACTATTGCCTCCATGACATGTAATACACGTTCGAGAAGTACCATTAGCTAATGTTTCATCGCCTGGCGCCCCAGTACTTCCCCAGTTTTGGGAATCTGCGCGACCTCCACTGTGTGCCATAAAAACATAGGCTAAAAATAAAATACTAAGTAAAGTGTAAAAATTTTTGAGTTTCATAAAAGGTTTTTAGAAAGTTGTGTGATTCAGAATTCATCATTCCCATGATGATTATACTATTATCTATACTTGAATATATTCTTTTTAGTTGCCTATAAAAACTAAGGCTATTTGAATGAATGATTTGGCAGTTTGTGAAAAATTATGATGCAACTGGATATAAGTGCTTGACTATCCATAATTTGCAAAACAACTATCAAAAAACCAAAAAATTAGTTATCAGTGATGTACAGATATACCTAGTGCAATTGAATTAATCATTCATTTTATAACTCTTTTCGATATGCTTACCTTGTGTACCTGCAAAGTAATTGTCAATTAGTGCCATGTCCACATCAAAATCTCCTGTTGGATAAAAGGGCTCTCTCATCCATACTGTTCGATTTTTAAAATCAAATTTCACCATGAATATAGGAACTTTAGCTCCTAAGGCTACATAATAGAATCCGGTTTTCAATTTATCTACCCTAGCCCTAGTGCCTTCGGGTGCCAAGCAGATGTTCATTTTATCATTATTCTCATAGACATTGACCAGAGCCTGTACAAAATTGGTACTCTTTGAGCGCACTACTGGAACGCCGCCTAACCATTTAGAAATACCGCCAAAGGGAAATTTGAATAGACTATCTTTTCCTGCCCATTGGATATCTACATCTAATATCCTTCTCATGAGTATACCAATTGGAAAGTCCCAATAAGATGTGTGCGGTACCGCAATAGTAATCATCTTCGGAAGTTCTTTAGGCCAACGCCCCTCTAACTTCCACCCTGCGATTTTAAAAAATATTAACTCACTGAGCCATTTTAGCATTGGATACCTTTTATTGTCTTCCAAAGATATAAAGTAAGTCTAATTCTAACTCGATTAGCCCTCGTTTTATAACAAAATGCGAATGCTAATATCGATATAATATTAAAGTTATATATTTGTGAAAAATTAATATAAATTTTTACCTTACGTAAATAAACTAAATGCAAATTAAGGGAACAATTTAAACTAACAAATTGTAATTTGCATTGTAGAAATAATATTAGATTGAACACATTGGGGAAACACTTGCCACTTAGGTTACTATGCATGACACTGCTTTTAGGCATAGTCTTTTGGGCTACCTCAAACTCCCACGCTCAATCTCCCTTGCCACCATCTGATGAAGTTTTTCTAGAATTTTCGGAGCCTGAAAGCTGGCATGATACTACTTTTACCTTAGCGCTATATGCCACAGATGCTAAGATATACTATACTATAGATGGTTCTGAACCAAATAGATATTCGAAGCGCTACAGAAATCCAATCTCTATTGATCGTACATTAGCCATCAGAGCTGTTGCCTATCGAGGAAAAGCAAAGAGTAAAATCATTGGCCACACCTATTTTGTAAACGAACCAGAATCTACTTTCCCAACAGTATCTCTGATGATCAATCCAAAGCAATTATTTGATCCTGAGTATGGCCTATTTCAAGAGGGACTAAATGTCAATGACTCCATTTGGTCGAAGCCAGGTGCCAACTTCTGGAGCCGCAGAGAAATAAAAGCCAATACAGAAATTTTTGAGCCCGATGGAGATTGCGTATTTCGCAGTCCTACTGGCTGGAGGCTCTTTGGTGGAATGAGCAGACTGTTTCCACAAAAATCAATGGTTTTGGTTTCAAGGGATGATTATGGCAAAAAACGATTCAAATATCCAATCTTTGGTAAAGATGAACTCAAAAAATTTAAGTTTTTAACCTTACGAAATTCTGGTAGTGATTTCAGCAAAACTCAATTTAGAGATGCCTACATGACTTCATTGGTAGAGGACTGGGACCTAGAAACCCAAGCCTCCAAAGGCACCCATGTATATATCAATGGGGAATATTGGGGTATATATAATATCCGTGAAAAACTCAATCGATATTATATTGCTTCTCACTTCGACGTGGATAAAGACAGTATAGATCTCATGCAACATCAACTGAATCGTAAGCGAGGAAGTACACGGCACTATCGTAAAATGCTCAAATTTATCGAAGACCATGATTTAGCAGAGCAGGTTAATTTTGACTCTCTCAATACAATGATGGAGATTGACAATTTTATGGATTATAAAATTGCACAGATATATTTTGACAATGAAGATGCTGGAGGAAATATCAAGTACTGGCGCCCACAAACCCCTGATGGAAGATGGCGCTGGTTGCTCTACGATACTGATTGGGGATTTAGTTTGCACGATGATGATGCCTACAAGAACAATAGTCTTGATTTTCATCTGGCTCCCAATGGTCGAGACTGGCCGAACCCACCTTGGAGTACACTCATCCTAAGAAAGCTTCTTGCCAACGAAGGATTTAAGACCAAGTTTGTCAATAGATTTCTAGATCACCTCAACCATTCTTTCACTTCCGAAAGAGTGGTGGCACGCTTAGACGAATTTATAGAAGAATATCGTCCAGAGATGCCGAGACATTGGGAACGCTGGAATCTAAGAGAGAAAAGATGGACCCAAGAAACAGAATTGATGAGAACATTTGGGCAAGAACGTCCAACATATATGCGTAAGTTCTTAAAAGAGAGATTTGAGACGGGAGACGAAGTGGATATCAACATTCAAGTAGATGGAGGGGGTATAGTAAAGATCAATGATCACTTGAGTAGTGCTGACACGAAGCAACTGAAATACTTCAAAGGGCTGCCCTTGACTTTCGAAGCGATTCCGAATTTTGGCTACCGGTTCTCTCATTGGGAGGGAGTAGCTGTGCCGGACTCTATCACCAAATTTGAACTTACTTTTAACAAAAAAGACGACTATCAACTAAAAGCAGTCTTTGAAGAATTTGTGCATCCGCTCGCTGGTAAGGTCATCATCAATGAGGTAAGCGTGAATAATAAGAAAACGGGAGATTGGGTAGAGATTTTTAATAGTACAGATGAGTCCGTCAACATGAATAACTGGATCATGACGGACCTGAAAAATGAGTTCCGTTTTTCTGACTACACCATACCAGCTAAATCTTATGTAATCATTTCTCAAAAAGAGAAGAAGCTTAGAAAGAATTTTCCGAACCAACTGGGTATCATCGGTGACATCGGCTATGGCCTGAGTAAACGCCATGAAATCATACAACTCTACTCTCACGAAGGAGATATGGTCGATAGTATCGGTTATCTATTGGAGCCTACAGATTCTATATTTACATACAATCTATTGCTTCCTGACCTTGAAAATGGGGACCAAGAAAACTGGGCCATTTCCCCTGGCTACGGTACACCTGGATCTGGTAACCCTTATTATATCGAAAGTAAAATCCGCATCGAACAGGAGCGCTACATCAAGATTGGTGCGATGACTGGCCTTTTGCTGATTCTCATCTTTTTGCTTGGACTTAAACGCTGGAGGAGGAGCTTTTAGAGAATTATAAATGGTGAGTCCGCTCCGAAAAGTCACGAAACCACAAAATGACTCTTTTGGCGATATTTTTCATTTTCTCAATCCACTGATGCTCA
>CAKZVJ010000331.1 GCA_937923345.1 uncultured Saprospiraceae bacterium | reverse complement strand
GCGATATCTTCACCGACCGGTACCAGTTGGCCTCCGTCTGCGCCGCCACACAAGTACACAAAAACAGTAGCCCAATCGACATCAACTTATTCATATGCTTTCCATTTTTTTAGAGAATCAATGTACACATTTTTATCGAATGCCCAGTGTTCAGATATGGGCCCCTTTTGACATTTGTTGGATTTGGGGGCTCCCTCTATCGAGGTCGGGCTATACGCCACTACACTTCGTTTCGGTCCTATCGGACTAGCCGACACTCCGCTCCGCTGCGGTCGGCTCTGGCTACTATCCCTAGCCCGGGGATGGTTCTTGATTAGAGATCTAGCCTCCAAAAAAGAGTATACAATTTAAAAAGAAATCGAATTGGAAAAGTAGCTTAGAATGAAAATTGTAGACAGGACATTCATCCTGCCTACTCTGGATAGTTATTTTGCAACAACTTCCTTCGACTACAAATCTAAGAATTTATTCGATAAAAGCTTCACTTTTTAACATTGCATTTGAAGGGGTGTCACACCCTAGCTCATTTTGAATCTATGAGAAATAATCGTATGGCATCCTCTTATGCAAAAAAATAAAATTCAACCCAAGATTTAAATTTCATGAATAAACCCGGCATTGAAGGGTTTAGTGGACGAGAGCTAAAAATTGGCGTAAATAGGCTTAACTGCTTGAGCCAAAATGAAACTAGAGATGGAAGTCAACCTTGGCTAAAAACATACGGCAAGGCATGAAACTCAACAATCAAAGGCGAGTTTTAAGCCTATAGGCAATTTTAGTTCGAGGGAGCGTAAAGAACCCTTCACAGCCGGGCAGTTTTTGTTTCTTTTTGCTGCCAAAAAGAAAGTGAAAGAAAAGCACCCAAATCTATAAGCTAGAAGATCCTTATGTAGGAATAAGTCTAAACTTCCATCTAGCCCTAAGTCTTTATAAATTTTCAAAGCTGCAGATTCGGAATCAGCCTAGTCAGGTAAGCCTCGATGCAATATGATCAAATAACTTTGCCTGTATAGTGTACGACAACCTGGATGCTCGTATGGAATCGATGGCCCCAGCCATCAACTAACGCATAGACTTCAACATTTTATTAATTTTTCGTCCGCCGATTGACTTTACTCATGACGCTAAATTAGAGTTATAGTAAAAACCTCAGAGAGATGACATTATTCTAGAACACAGTTATAAATTATTTTGAACCTCAGAGAGGTGATATTATTTTACTCCCACAAAATTTACAACAATCTGGATGAGCGTATTCCACCAGTCGGGTAAGACTCGATGCAAATAGATCAAATAACTTTGCCTGCATAGTTTACAACAACCTAGATGAGCATATGGGGAATTCGTTTTAACTATTGCAATTAGGCTTATTCTAAAAACGCAATTTGTCATGATTTTCAAAAAGAAAAATCCCGCCAAATTGGATCTTGGTTACTTTCCTACCTAGGGCTGACGCCCTAGGCTACAATAGTGTCGCTCCAGCCGGAGCTTTTGATTTTTCCCACTTTGATTAAACACTACCTTTGGTGTAGGACACAAATATTTTATTAGTAGTAATAAATAGAGCTGAGGGCACGGTAATAAATCTACCCCAACAACTTCCTAAGCCCCTTCTCCATAGCCGCAGAAATAGTTTGATAATCCATCAACTTCTTACCCACAAAGAGAATCATGATTTCGAGCTGCCCTTCACGAGCAGGATCAATAAGCGGAGCTTTGGCGTGGCGATAAGCCTCACGCATCCGGCGCTTGAGAAGATTGCGCTCGACAGCCGTCTTGAAATTTTTCTTGGATGCGCTGCAGGTAAATTTGGGGAGTGGAGAAGGAGCAGCCTCCTTGTCCATAAAAAAAATCACTCTCAGAGGATACACTGAGAATGATTTTCCCTCTCGAAACAATCGAGAGATGGCTTTCCTACTTTTAAGTTTTTCTGACTTACCTAAGGAAAGCGATGACATATATAAGCATGGCCCGAAAGCCAAGGCTAAATTACTTTACTCTTCTTTCGTCAGAAACAGTAAGCTTCGCTCTTCCTTTAGCTCTACGTCTAGCCAAAAGCTTACGTCCGTTCTTGCTTGCCATTCTAGATCTGAAGCCGTGCTTGTTAGATCTTTTTCTTCTTGAAGGCTGAAATGTTCTTTTCATCGCGGTATAATTAAAATGTTAATACCCCTTATTTTTAAGGGACGGCAAAGTTAACAACTTAAATAGTAAAATACAAGGTTATTAAGACAAGGGTTCGCTTTCTCTTCCTTATTTTTAGCCTATGGATGCTATTTTCAGCAAATTAGTCAAAAAAGACCCCAAATTGAAGGAAATTTTGGGCGTAAAGAAGGATTTACCACCTCATGATGCCACGGGAGACATCTATTTTGACCTGGTTCGGACGATAGCGTACCAACAATTGCACGGTGCGGCCGCCGCTAAAATCTTCGGACGCTTCATAGATTTGTTTGAAGATGCCTATCCACAGCCCCAAGTCGTAGCCGAAATGGAGCTAGAAGAGTTTCGCGCTGTAGGATACTCCAAGCAAAAATCCAGTTACATCAAGAATATAGCTGCCTTCGCCCTAGAAAATGATTTTGAACATAGGGACTGGGACAGCATGGAGGATGCCGAGATCATCAAGTTTCTTACACAAATCAAAGGCGTAGGAGAATGGACGGCACAAATAATACTGCTGTTTTCTTTGAGGCGACCCGATGTCTTTCCAAGTGGCGACTTCGGCATCCAATCCGCGATGATAAAACGCTATAAGCTCAAACAAGAAAAGCGAGAGCTCATAAAAAAAATGAAAAGTATCGCCGAAGCTTGGAGACCCCATAGATCTATCGTATCTAGATATCTCTGGCTCTGGCTGGATGACAAGAAATAAAAGACTAGACTAGAAATTTGCGAGAGGAGAAAATGGATATTATCCACAAAATAGACATCTTGTGATTTCTAGAGCTTTTGCAGTAGACACACTATAATATTGAATGGAGCGCATCGTAGGTAGATATACAGGTACAGAGAAAGGCACTTTGCTGATTGCCTTCGGTGCTATGCATGGTAACGAACCGGCTGGTGTAAAAGCGCTAGAAAGCATTTTTGTAGCCCTAGAAAATGAACCTGCCCGCAATCCCGGATTCCAATTCAAGGGTCGCCTGCTCGGCCTCATCGGCAATGTAAAGGCATACAAAAAAGGAGTGCGTTTCATCGAGAAGGACCTCAACAGACAATGGACCCTAGACAATGTCGCCCTTGCCAAGACCACTCCCTCAGACGCACTACCTCCCGAACTTCAAGAACTAAAAAAGCTCTTGGAAATCATAGAGCAAGAAATCGAGTCCTACCAACCAGAAAAGATTGTCATCCTTGACCTGCACACTACAACCGCGCATGGTGGTATCTTCACCCTCCCTGCCGAGGATAAAGACAGCGAACAAATCGCATTGCAATTGCACGCGCCTGTCATCAAAGGCTTACTCAAGGGAATAGCAGGTACGACCCTACACTATTTCATCCAAGACAATTTCAAACATAAAATATCCGCCGTCACTTTCGAATCTGGACAGCATGAGGAACCACTCTCAGTCAACAGAGCCATTGCCGCCATCATCAATTGCCTCCGCACGATAGCTTGCATCAAGCAAGACGACGTAGAAAGCAAGCACGACAATATGTTGAAAGAGTACTCCGCCCAACTACCCAAATTATCTCAACTCTTGTATGTCCACCCCATTGCCTCTGGTGACAACTTCGTGATGCACCCCGGCTTCAAAAATTTTCAAGAAATTTCTGCGGGACAAATTCTAGCACACGATAAAAACGGAGAGATAAAAGCCAAAGAGAATGGCCGCATTCTAATGCCGCTCTATCAAAAACAAGGAGAAGATGGTTTCTTTTTGATCCGGCCTGTGGACGGGTATTGACCCCACGTTTTTGTTTATGTTTTTTTTACAAAATGGCTGGTTCTTCAAAAGCGATTTGTCACGATTTTCATCCGGGCACCGCCACATTTTTCGACCAAAATTTGGACAATATCTCAGCTACTACAATTCAAAAAATAGCACACACGATTATCGCTCAACAAGAACTCGCTCAGACGCGACACCCTGATTGGTATACACAGAAATAATATAACTCCCATTTGCTAAATGCCGTAAATCTAACTCTTGAGTATATGGGCCCATCCAAACAACCTGTCCCAAAAAATTGTACACCGAAACAGAAGTGGCTTCTAAATTAAAATCCAAGTCAAGATTAAAAGTCCCTTGGCTAGGATTGGGGTGGATATCTAAAAGTCTTGCATCCAAAATCTGCTGGTCAACACTACTAATAAAGTCTGTCCTCACCTCATCAATGTCAAATACTGAAAAGCCATCAAATTGCGGCTCAGTAAAATCAGTCCTTCCATTTGCCTCAAATGATAGCCATATTGTATCCTGTCCTTCAAACATACTTGGGTTAAATTCTATAGTCCTTGTGTCAAAACTGTCCTGTGCTACGCTGATCGTATCCGAAAATAATATTCCTTCTCTATCTGATATTCTCACCAAGCACAATCCAAGTTTGTCAATACTATCACAGCGAGATGTGTAAGTAATAGATTGTAGATTATCAGCAGCAATTTTTTGGTATAAACTACCAGAAATTAAGACATCTTGCCCGGCATGGTTGCTTTGCACCCTAGCAAAAATTCTTTCTCCTTCTTCTTCCCTTGTAACAGATAAATTGGGTATCGCATAACTAATTCTGTTAAGCGTTTCCCAACCCACGATGTGCTCAAATGGCTTCATAGCATCTGGTTCATCCCACTGATCTAGTCCAGGGTTAATGAATTGGCCAGACACAAATTGTGAGATGCACAGTATAAAAAGGATAGCTATAGTTTTCATGAATTTAGTTTTTGATGATTTTTTCCGTTCTGAATTTTTGGTCTTTTGTGTATAGAGTCAAGAAGTAAATTCCTGAATTTAATTTAGAAACATTTACGGTATTTCCTTCTAGCATGCCTGATTGCATTAGCTGGCCTAGCGTATTGTAAACAGCATAAGTCTCTAACTGAACAGGTGACGCTATGGATAATTCATCCGCGACTGGGTTAGGATGTATAGTCAATGAAATAGAACTTGCAATTTGTACATTTCTTCTTACGGATGTTAAGACTTCCTCTTGGTCACAATCTTCTCCATCTAGGCAACCATTCCTATCCGTTTTTAATACCCACACAGAGTCTCGTGGGGGTATACTAGAACCACTTACTCTTTTTGTCGTTTTTCTGCCCACCGCATATATATCTCCATTCGAATCTTCTGCAACTTGGAGCAAATCACTTTCAAACTCAAAGCCTGCTTCCGTAACGTCTGGATTGGTCGTATTGGTAAAGATAAATATCCGCTGCCAAAGCAGCTCTCCATACTTTGTAAATCTGGATATAAATCCGGCATTATAAACAGGAAGATTTTCATCTATATCCTCTATCGTATAAGGCCCGCCTAGTCTAGGAGACTCTGGTGTATCCTCAATGGTGCCACATACTAGAAAATCGCTATTGCGTGTTTTTGCTATATCTGTAACTTGATATCTGCGCCACTCAAAAGTATTTGCATTTGGTATGGGTTCATCAAATGGAAATTCTGTAAACCAAGTGCTCAAGCTATCTCCTTCGAAGTTCAATCCTCTTAGTAATTGATTTTTGTTTAGCGTCGTCGGAACTACGTCATCATGCTTGGTGTACACAATATTGTTTGCATTTATTGCTAAAAAATTGTGATCATTCAGATCTGTGAAATCAGCAAAAGCATCCACAATAGTCACCTCATCTTTATGGTTAATATTATAAATAACATTATTATTATTAAAAGATGGCCCTAAATCCATATCTTCCGCAGCATACACATATATATTATCAAACTCATCTTTTTGCATATCAAAAACACCTGTACGACCTCCAACCTCTCTTCCAATAAATATATTTTCTTTATGTTGAAAAAATTGCGCATCAAATTTTGATATCATTCCAAAGTTATCTCCAAAATTGGTCAATACGTTTGCAAGTGCATAAAAGTATCCTTCTCGCTCTACCATGCCAGACCACTCTACAAATAAAAAATGATCTGCCTCAACGTCTATCTCTATTCGCTCTTGCACATTTAGACTATCATCTATGACATATACTGAAGGTCTATTATTAAAAGGAGCTTGCTTTCCTAGTAGATAATAGTTTTCTTCATATCTAAGTAAGGCGTCTTCGTTAAACTTAGACAAAATATCTATAAAGGAAAGATCTTTCATATCTCCATTGTCCTTGGCTACCCGTAACAGGGATGTGCAAGGTCCATCTATATCACAAACATCCATACCTACTTTCAACAGTAAATCTTCACCTTCTATCAAAAAATCCCAAGGTAAATGACGAGATATCTCATCAAAGCTATAAAATCTATGATAGTAATCTTGTGCTGATAAACTTGTAAAAAACAGCATCGCAAGAATTCCAAAAATATATTTTATCATTTCGATACATTTTAAAAGCATGCTGAAGGCAAAGGTCTTACCTCCAACATGCGCTGTGATTATTTAGTTACAACTATTAGTTGCTTTTCAGATATCTTACCCTCTTCGTAAAGGACATATATATATGTGCCTTGAGCCCAATCACTGACATTTACGCTATGATCTTGTCTGACAATTCCTTTTTCCATTTTGTTTCCTTGGATATCATAGATTGCAAAACTCGCGCCTTCATATCCATTAGTCTCTACTCTGAAAGTAGAGTTCGTGACATTAGGATACAACACAAATGATTTTTGTATACTTGATGGACTACTTTCGACAAGCATACTTCTTTCCACAACTTCTCTATCTGGTAAAGGGCTTGTAAGTCTAATGCCCGTAATTATTGTATACAAGCCTCTCGCATAAGAAGAAAGTGGATGCCCTTTAAGGCCTATATTCCTCAATTCGTTTATATCTTCTGGACTAACAGATGCTTTATTACCTGCTGACCCCAAAAAGGCTAAATTAACAATCTGTGTTTTCTTAAAATCGATCCATTCCTCATTTGCCGCGGATATATTATCTAGTGTGTTGTGTGCCCTATCCAAATCATTTTCGAATAAGTCAATCGAAAACAAAAATAGAGGCTTATATTCTGAAGATACATTTTCAAGCACGACTCTTGCCTTTTCGAATTCCAACTCTTCTACATAGTACTCGGCTAACATCTGGCTGAGTTGATCTATTTTTCGACTTACTATTTTTAAAGCCTCTTGTTTGTATTGTATTTCTGATGCAGCAATATTGGTTCTTAGATCAAAAAGGCCATTTATACTGGACAGAACCCTTTCATCATCTGTAATAGGATCTTCGAAATTTACTGGATCTTCAATAGGAAAGGGCCAAGGATTCTCTGGTGGAACTCCACCTGTTCCTGGATCACAAGGATTTACTTCGTTATTAGATTCTACAATATCAAAATTTTGCGTTTGGTCTACATCTTTACAATTCAAAGCGTTGTCTTCGTATAAGAAGTAAGTAAAATGTTCATGGACACCAACAATACCTGGTATCCCAGCATTTGGGTCTGGGAATGTTTGGATTTTATCATCACTAAAGCAGTTCCCTGCTTCATTATTAAACGAGCCAATCAAATCAGATACTTCCCCACTAATATAAACATCTTGCCTGCTATCTACAAAACAATTCTCCGTAAATGAACTGCCATTATTATTATCTTCATAGTTAATTCCTGTTCTGCAGCTATTGAAAGTATTACCTTTAATAGAATTTGTAAATACAGAATTAAAACACACCACTCCAGTTTCAACATCATTTAATGTGTTAAATTCAAAATTGTAACTACCTAGGCCATCTACAAACATCGCCTGATCTTCAGATAAAAAAGTATTTAGCTTAATTAGATGTGTAGAAATCGGCGCGCCCTCATGCAAAATACCAGTTGTACCTTCGAAAGTATTCTCTTGGATATCCCAAGATGCAGCAGAGGAGGCATTTAGCATTAATATATCTTGAATTTCACTTTGAAAATAATTACCCTCTAAAACAAAAGATCCTGAGCCAGAAGTTATAGCCGTCTCGGTTATTTCTTCAAACCGACTATTGTTCTTAATATGAATCCCTTGGCAGTTCCAATTGGTAATAGATTCTCTAGCACCTGTGAATGTACAATTGTCAATAACGCTATTGTTAAAGATTGGGTGAAAGGCGATGAATCCGATATCTTTATTATTGTTAGTAAAAAATGAGTCCGTTGCTTTGACAGTACCATTTCCAAAATTTTGTACTTCTGGCCAAGCTATAGGGGGGAACATATTTATGGCCTCTACAGCGTTTTCAATCCGTGATCCATTTTTTACAACTACATCAAAGTCAAAAGAATCATCATCTCCAACTACTTTAATACCTCGCCACTTGTAATCACAATTATCCATATTACTAAGCAAAGCCCCGTCAAGAATCAAACGTGAACCTTTCTCGACAATAATACTTCTATCTTCGGAAAAGAACAACTCACAAGTGACTGTAAGTGTGGCGTTATTTGTAACAATAACATCTCCATAGAGATACAAACTGTTGGACCAAGTCATATCCTCATCAACAATGTAGTCCACCAAATGAGCTTCCTCACAATCAACAATAGAACGTAAATTTGTAGTCATAAATCTATTCCAGATAGTATTTATTTGACAACCATTAAGTTTTACTCTTTCGCATCCACTACCCGATGAAATATTTGTGGGATCGATTTTTGTGGCATTTGGATTATCATCAGTAGGACAAGGTACTCTACAAGCACTACCATGTGATAATCCCAATCCATGCCCTATTTCATGCATTAAACCTTCAGCCTGATCAATTGCTTCTTGTTCTAGATTCCAAAAGATATCTTCACATTCAAGCCATGCCTGGTTAAATATATTAGACAGATATTGTCTATAAGAATTTGTCATGTGAAGCTGCATGTTTGTTTGATGATTGGTAGATGGAAACATGGAATATGCTACCGCACCGCCTTGAAAAATATTTGAAATATTATGACTAGGTAAATTCCAATGATATACATCTGGATATAGTAGTTGCTCTTCTGCTTCCGTACCTTCTGCAGTATAAATAAGATCAAAACCTTCTTCATAATAGCTCTCTTCCATTCTAGCCAAAGCAACAATTTCATTTAAAAACGGCTTATTCCTTGCATTAGGAAAAAATGGAGTATCATTTTCATGATTCCAATAAAATGTATTTTGAATTTGTGTGAAGTGCGGAATAAACTCTATCCTTAAATCCGAAATGAAATCTTCTGGACATGAATTTAAACAAGCATCTGTATATTGCAAATTACTAACCATATAGTTCATATGGTCTACTATGTCATTAAACAAAGTGGAATGTTCAGGGTTTCCCATATCAAACATCAAAGAGCCATCGTCTTTTTGAACAAAAATAAAATTTAGATGCACTTTGAGTCTAGCCTCTGGATCATTTGTATTTGGTATTACATTAATGTCGTTAAAAGGAAATGCATTTATATTATGACTACAAGGTGCATTACTTTGATTTTGTTGGTTTTGCTGATTGTTGACGGGCTCATGAATAGTTCCACATCCATTAGGTACTTGACAAAAGGAATTACTTAATGGAATAAAAAGAAAAAATAAAAGGAAAAACTTGCATGCGACTTGCATGCGACTTGCATGCGTCGTTGAGAATAGACATAATTAAATTTTTTGTTATATTAAAAAATGGTTAACTAGAAGGGCCTCTATCTAATTTTGTTTTTTTGATTCTTAAAGATAGTTTTTTTTCTTTAAATAAAAAAAATGATTCCCGTTTTAACATTATAGGATTATAGGGAAAACAAATTAGCATCGAATCCATTAAGAAATTATTTTTCTATTGAAAACAATAGAGCCAAATTACCCTATAAAAAATTTTCTGCATTTAGAAATTGCAGAACGACTCAATCTCTTTAAGTCTTCACCAAAGTTCTTCTTCATCTGGCTCATCCCACTGATCTAGTCCAGGGTTAATAAATTGCGCAGACACAAATTGTGAGATGCACAGCATAAAAAGGGTAGCTATATTTTTCATGAATTTAGTTTTTGATGATTTTTATATTTCAATATTGGAAAGTAAACAGAATAGAACAGTTGAAAAAATTATCGACTTATCAAATCAGCTTTTGCTAATAACTAGCAAAACAAAGGAATATCTAAAAATCACTATTTTCAATTATAAACTTATATAGACGTGGTAGCTCTATCTCTATTCACCTTCCACTAAATCCACACCAAAACAAAAACCCCCTCCACCGCTATCGCGGTGGAGGGGGTTTTAATAACACTATATTTCTAAATGCGGATTACTTGAATGTCACAGGCAATCTAGCCATCGT
>CAKZVJ010000330.1 GCA_937923345.1 uncultured Saprospiraceae bacterium | reverse complement strand
GAATAATATTTTGGGGCCATTCCGACGAAAAGGTCGGAACCGCGCTATCCATGACTGCGCTGTCGCTTCGGTGCTCCGCACTGCATGGGCCACCCGCCTAGCTGAGCGCCCATGCCTCATTCCTATCCCTTGTCCGTTTTCCATAGGAGTAGTCAGCCTCTAGTCGCTAGCAACTAGCAACTAGCAACAAGCCTTTAGCCTCTAGTCGCTAGCAACAATTATTTAGCATCCTAGACACCTAGACACCTAGACACCTAGACACCTAGACACCTAGATACCTAGACACCTAGATACCTAGCCACCTAGTCCCTTTTCCCTTTTACATTTTATTCATATAGCACCAAGCACCTACTTAGGATATACAATTCCCAATTCAGGATACTTCGCTCGCATCTCTTGAAAGTACCTAACTTTATGTTCGTTCACATCAGGTAGATCTGTAGGGAAATAATCGCGCATAATTTGAATAGTTTCATAAAGGGTGTCTTCCAAGGCCTTTACTCTAATCTCCAATTCTATCTCGTTTTTTGTTTTAGACATACATTTTTATTGTATAATTTAAGATGCTTAAAAATAAAGCTTTTTAGATTGTAAACTGGAATTTATCACTGACATTGACTATATTTAAGAAGTAGCAAATAGACAAATATGATAAAGCAAGATTTTATAGAGCGCATGTCTCAAGAACTGGCGAAAGTCATCGCAGAATTATTAGGTTTTGATACCAGTCAAAAGTTGGAATATCTCAATGAATATTTTGCTACCATGAGCATCGATACTATGAATCTGCTGGAAACTTCGCCTGACGAACTGATAGATGAGCTTATCGCTAGAGAAGATCTGCAAGTCTCACACCTAGAGTTGGTCGCTAATCTAATACACCAAAAAGCACTCGTCTACTACGAGCAAGAGCACGATGCCTTTGGTCACAATCTGATGAAAAAAGCACTCCTATTATTGGAGTATGTGGACGATGAGATGGTAACATTCTCTCTAGAAAGAAGACAAGTGATGGACGCCATTAAGCGTGACATTTCAGATGAAGAGTTTGACTAAGCCATGCGTACTAAATTCACTATCTTGTAAGCTGTCATGGTAAAGTATCTTTCTCTATTTGTATGTATAGTATGGAGTCTCTCTCTGATGGGGCAGACGACTCAGCCGAGCATGGCTAAACTACAGTATCACTCACCAATACCCTTTGCACCGAAGACCTATGTCTGTCAGCAACCGATAGACAGCATTGTTATAGATGGTCTCGATAAGGAGGCGAGTTGGCAAGAACTAGCTTGGTCATCCGATTTTGTAGATATCGAAGGACAGCTAAAGCCCCTGCCGCATCTCCAAACCAATATGAAAATGATATGGGATGAAGAGTATTTTTACTTCTTTGCCAAGATGGAAGAGCCTCATATCTGGGCTAAGCTCACAGAGCGAGATGCTGTCATCTATCAAGACGATGATTTTGAAATTTTTATAGACCCAGACGGAGACGCGCACAACTATTACGAATTTGAAATAAACGCATGGAATACCATATGGGATCTATTCATGATGTGGCCTTACCGCCATCAGAGGTCTCCTAACTATTTGTTCAATTGGAATGTAGATGGGCTAAAGCACGCTGTCCATATAGCAGGCTCTCTAAATGACCCTTCCGATAAAGATGAATTCTGGACCGTCGAGATGGCGATTCCTTGGTCTGCATTAAAAGAGATGGCGGCCCATGCCAAGCCTCCCAAGGTGAATGACCAGTGGCGCATCAATTTTTCTAGAGTAGATTGGACCATGGAGTATACCAGCGGGCGTTACGAAAAAGTAAAAGATAAGGAGGGAAATAACCTTCCTGAAAATAATTGGGTGTGGTCCCCTCAAGGCGCCATAGCGATGCATATGCCCGAAATGTGGGGCTATGTCCAGTTTGTGGATAGCCCTGTGTCTGCTGGAGTTCCAGCATTCCAGCATCGACCAGATGAAAAAATAAAGTGGGCGCTATGGCAATTATATTTTCAGCAGACGACCTATAAGGAAAGCAATGGAAGATATCTGGGCGATATCAACCAGTTTACCATTCCAGATGTCGAAGGATGTTCATTCATTCCAGAATTGTTCGCCGGCAAGCACGGATTCCAGTTTTCCGTCCCTTCCTGTAATGGCCAGCGCGAATGGGTCATCAACGAAATGGGAAAAATATCCCAAACAAAAAACCACCCATAATTCCCGTTTCCTATCCCCAATCCCCAATCAATCCTCGGTAGAGAAAAGGCACGCCTTTTCTGAACACATCCAAAACCCCATCAAACCAAAACCCCATCAAACCAAAACCCCAACAAACCAGCCCCACCCATAATCAGCCCTATTTTTCGGACAAGGGATGGTAGTCAAGACCGACTGTAGCGTAGCGTAACGTCGGGGAGTCCGTAGGACCGTAGCGAAGCGAAGTGACGAACAGCCCGGTGCCGATTTTTCATCGGCATGGCCCATAATCATAAAAAAATCAGATAAGCCCTTCTCTGATAAGGTCGTGTAAATGGATGATCCCTACATATGTTCCCTGGTCAAGCACCATGAGCTGTGTGATGCTGCTGGCGCGCATCAACTGCAAGGCGTCGACTGCAAGCGCACCTGCTTCTATGTATTTCGGATTGGGTGTCATGATATCTTTGGCAGTGCTATTGTTGATGTCTTCACCTTTCTCTAGCATCCTGCGGAGATCGCCATCTGTGATGATGCCGCTCATGCTTTGATCTTCGCGTAGCACGGCTGTTACACCAAGACGCTTAGAGGTCATCTCGACGATAGTATCTTTCAGACTTGCACTTTCTAGAACTTGTGGCTTTTCATTGTTGGGATATAGGTCATGTACACGCAAGTAGAGCGCCTTGCCGAGCGCACCACCAGGATGAAATTGGGCAAAATCAGCCGTAGTAAACCCACGTAAGGAAAGCAGCGAAGTGGCCAGCGCATCCCCCATGGCCATTTGTGCTACGGCACTTGCTGTGGGAGCCAGATTGTTTGGATCGGCCTCCATAGCTACGGGTATGAAAATACTATAATCTGCTCGTTTTGCAAGATAAGATTCTTTGTTAGAAGAGAATGCCAAAATAGTGTTGCCTAGATTTTTGATCAGAGGTATCAATACTTTGATTTCAGGAGATTCTCCGCTCTTGGATATGCATAAAACAGTGTCATTGGTTTGTATCATACCAATATCTCCATGGATGGCATCAGCGGCATGCATAAAGATGGAAGGGGTGCCCGTAGAGTTGAAAGTCGCGACTATCTTCTGAGCAATAATGGCAGACTTGCCAATCCCAGTAACGACCAATCTACCATTTTTATGGTATAAATGCTGAACACAATCCACAAAAGTATCATCTATTACATTTGATAAATTTTGTAAAGTTTCCGCTTCGATTTTTATCGTTTTAATTGCGGTTGTAGTGATAAGATGCTTATCTTTAATTTCATTACTCATTGTGCTTAATAATGAGGCAAATTTTCAACATTACAAAATTTACTAACATTTATTTTTTTGTTGAACTTTTACAATGATACTTTAGATTATTATTTTATATTAGTATCACGTTAGGTTGGATTACATCTCAATCTAAACAGGAATTATCAATTATGTTATTTTTTAGATATGATAATTTCTATGAAAGGAGACGACTTTATTTCACTCCACATCGGAAAAAGGTAAAAACCAAAGGTTACCAAACTATCAATTTTTTGCATTAGTAAATCTTAAGAAAAGAACGTATTAGCGATGTTTGAAACAAAGGAGCGTGTAGATGAGGCGCTTAAAACCCATTTCGGGTTCGAGAATTTTAAAGGAAATCAAAAAGAAATCATAGAAAGTGTTTTAGCCGGAAAAGACACTTTTGTTATAATGCCCACCGGTGGAGGAAAATCTCTCTGTTATCAATTGCCTGCTCTCATGAAGGAGGGTACTGCATTAGTCATTTCTCCACTAATCGCCTTGATGAAAAATCAAGTGGATTCTATCAGAGGATACTCTCAAAACGATGATGTAGCCTCTTTTCTCAACTCTTCACTGAATAAATCTCAGATGAAGAAAGTGAAGCAGGATATTGTAGATGGCAAAACAAAGTTACTATTCATAGCACCAGAGACTTTGACAAAAGAGGAGAATATTGCGTTCTTTAAGGATGTCAATATTTCATTTGTAGCCATCGATGAAGCGCACTGTATATCTGAATGGGGCCATGATTTCAGACCAGAATATAGACGGATCAGATATATGCTCGATGAGATCAATATCGAAATACCACTCATAGCATTGACAGCCACGGCGACACCTAAGGTGCGCACTGATATCGTCAAGAATCTCAATATGAGAGAACCCAATTCTTTTGTGTCTTCATTTAATAGAGACAACCTTTTTTATGAGGTCCGTCCAAAAATGAAAAAGGAAGAAACCCTTAAGCAAATCGTCCAGGTCATCAAAGGCATGGAAGGTCAGTCAGGCATTATATATGTACAAAGTAGAAAGTCTACGGAGCAGATCACTGAGGTACTCACCGTGAATGGTATACGCGCGGCAGCATACCATGCCGGATTAGACGCAAAGACGCGTACCAAAGCACAAGATGATTTCTTGATGGAAGAGGTAGAGGTGATTGTTGCTACTATTGCCTTTGGGATGGGTATCGATAAGCCAGATGTACGGTTTGTGATTCACTATGATATACCCAAGAGTATAGAAAATTACTACCAAGAGACAGGACGTGCCGGTAGAGATGGATTGGACGGCAGGTGCATTGCTTTCTACTCTTATAAGGATTTGTTGAGGCTAGAAAAGTTCTTAAGAGATAAGCCAGTTTCCGAGCGAGAGATGGGCGCACAATTGCTACAAGAGATCATGGCATTCTCTGAAAGTTCTTCCTGCCGTAGAAAGTTTTTGCTACATTATTTTGGGGAAGAGTACGATGCAGATGACTGCCACGATATGTGTGACAATTGCAAAAATCCAAAACCAGAAATAGAAGCGCAAGATGATTTGCATCAAGCTTTGTCCTCCGTGCAAACCTTACAAGAGAATTTCAAAATAAAGTCTATGACGGATTTTATCATTGGTAAAGAAACCAAAGAGATGAAAGATTTCCGTTTTGACAAAAAAGAACTGTTTGGTGTAGGTAAAGAAAAAGATGATAATTTTTGGAGCTCTATTCTTAGACAGGCCCTACTCAATAATTTTTTACGCAAAGATATAGAGCAGTATGGCTTGCTAAAGCTGACTGACAAAGGCTTGGACTTTATCAAAAAGCCGTATGCATTCAAGATTACCTTGAATCACGATTTTGATAAGGATTATGAGCCAGACATACCTTCGAGCAAGACCGCAGTCTTGGATAAGACGTTGATGAAGATGCTCAAAGATCTAAGAAGGCAGATCGGACGCGAGAAAAAAATTCCACCGTACGTGATATTCCAAGATCCTTCTTTGGAGGACATGGCCTCTAACTATCCATTGACTATGGAAGAGATGGCGAATATCTCTGGTGTGAGTATCGGAAAGGCAAAGCGCTATGGAAAGGAATTTGTAGCGATGATCAAAGCCTACGTCGAAGAAAATAATATCGAGCGCCCGATGGATTTTGTGGTGAAGCAAGTAGCCAATAAGTCTAAGGCAAAAGTCAACATCATTCAGAGCATCGACAGAAAAATTCCATTGGAAGATATCGCGTCTTCCAATCAGATGAACATGGAGCAGATGATGGAAGAGCTAGATGCCATCGTAACTTCTGGAACCAAGTTGAATCTAGATTACTATCTAGAAGAAAATCTCGATGAAGATACTCGTCTCGATATCATCGACTACTTCATGGAGGCAGAGTCTGATGATGTGGAAGTAGCGCTAGCGGAGCTGAAAGAAGATGATATTAGTCGTGATGAAATCGAGCTCATGCGGATCAAGTTTTTATCTGATATGGCAAACTAGTACTTAATTAAATTTAGACTGAAAAAATTGCGAAGCATATATAAGAGCAGTGCCTGCGCACTGCGCCGCCCCCTGCTTATTTTGTTTGTCGTCATGGGTATGTTGGTTGCCAGCCAAGCTCAAGATGAAGCGTACATCAGTTCTATTGGACTTAGAGGTGGTCCGCTGTCTGGTGTCACCTACAAGCATTTTGTTTGGCCAGTCAGTGGTGTTATTGAAGGCATTGTTGGATTCAATTTTCAGAATGATCGTACAGTGTCTTTTACAGGTCTTTACGAGCATCACTTGTTCATCAATTACTACGTAAATGTTTATGGCGGGGGAGGAACAACCCTAGCTTTCAATAGCGATACTTTTCGCTGGCAGGCCGAAGCTATTGTAGGTGTTGAGCTTCTTGTCGGAACGCTGCCTTTACTCATGTCTTTAGACTATAAGCCTGGCTGGAGTATCTTAGAGAATAAATTCATCCTTACAGAAGCAGCCTTGTCGGTGCGGTATATCCTCAGACAATGATCATCAAGACTCGTGGCATAGTACTCAAGACCACGCAATATTCTGAGACCAGTCTTATTTGCAAAATACTTACCGAAGAGCGTGGACTCAAGTCCTATATTATCAGTGGCGTGCGCAAGAAAAAGGGAAAGACGAGTACGGGATTGCTTCAAGTCATGAGTATTTTGGATCTAGTCGTATACGATAGTCAAAAGTCCAACCTTCATCGCATCAAGGAACTAAACAATCATTATGTATATCACGAGGTGCCCTACGATTTAGTCAAGGGTTCGATTGGATTGTTCATTATAGAAATAGTGCAAAAAACCATCAAGGGGGAAGAGGAGCATCAAGAGCTGTTTCAGTATTTGTTAGAGACCTTGCAGTTTTTAGATCAGACCAAAACGACACCTGCAAATTTGCACTTGCATTTTTTATTGGAGTACGCTTCACATTTGGGCTTTGGTCCAAGTGGGGTGCAGGAGGATTCGCAGCT
>CAKZVJ010000329.1 GCA_937923345.1 uncultured Saprospiraceae bacterium | reverse complement strand
GCGTGGTGAGAGCTGTGAGTGTTGGTTATAAAAAGTGGTGACAAGAGGCTGTGTGGAGTCTAAGGTGTTGAAAATGGCGAAAAAAGCACTTTTTAGTGCTGTTTTGAGACCATCTGGACCTAGTATGGACATAACTCTCCTTAAATTGTAGCAGAGGAGTATGATTGAGAACTCTGTTGTGACTTTGGGGAGAGTTTTCAAGAGAGTATGATTGAATCCCCATTGTCTTTTGATTGTTCCGAATGGATGTTCGACTATCGCTTGCCTGCGTTTATAGAGTGCTTTGTTTGCATTGACAGTTTCTTTGTTTTTTTGTACAGCTTGGTCAGTTAAGTATTTATCTATATAGCGACCCTGTTTTCTATTTTGATTTCCCTTGGAGACACATTGGTTGAGGTATTGACATTGTGAGCAATGGCTAAACTCTGCACCGTATCTGTCAAATTTTTGCGCAAGCTTACCTTGTTTGTCTTTGCGTTGGTATTGTCCTTTTTTGGTGAGTGTCTGATTGTTTGGGCATGTGTAGGTATCGGTCAGAGGGTTGTACTTGAAGTTTTCTTTTCTTAAGTGGTCTGGTTTTGTTTTGTCGGTTCTTCTGACTGTTCTAGGTATTGCTACAATAGTTTCTATGTTGTTGTTGTGGCATGTTTGTAACTGTTCACCTGTGTGATAGCCTTTGTCAGCAAGGATGGTTAGAGGGTCAGAGTCGGAGAGTCCGAGTGCTTTTTTGGCTTTGAGAGCCATAGGGGCTAGAGCTCGATGATCACCTTTGTTAGTTACTTGATAATCAACGATGAGATTGTATTTGTCGTCTACTATGGATTGGAGGTTGAACCCGACTTGTACGATTCTCATGTGGAGTGGGAGAGCACGAGCATCTGGATCTGTGGTTGAGATTTGTGTTTGATCGGTGTTCTGTAATTGCTCTTTGAGTTGTGTGTATTTTGCCTTGCGTTGGTTGAGCTTATTGAGTTTTTCTTCGTCAGCGTCATTGTTGTCCAATGACTGGAGATATTCTTTGTGTTGATTTTCGATATACAGGAGATGCTTATCTACTTTTCTGATATTGTAATTATTCTTCATAGAGTTTTGACCTCTAAATTTGGATCCATCTACAGCGACCACCTTGTTACCATACAGATTTAGTTGTTTGCAAAAGTCTCTGAATGCTATAAAGAGAGACTTGAACCCATCTTTGTTGTCTTTTCTGAAATTGGCGATAGTTTTATAACAAGGTTTGAGATTGCTGTTGAGCCAAAAGAGTTCTACATTGGTACGACAAGCTTTGTCAAGTTGTCTAGATGATCTGACTCTGTGCATGTAACCATAGATGTAGATTCCGATTAGTACACGATTAGGAAATGCTGGTCTACCAGTCTTGCTCTGGTGTTGTGTAAATGGTAAGTCTAAGGTGTCTATATAATCCAAAAAGAGATCAATGACTCTGACCATGCTATCTTTCTCGACCATCGAGTCTAATGATGTAAAGAAGATCTGATTCCGATCTGAATGTGCTGGTAATTCCATAAATAGTCGTATTTGAAATATGACTATAAGATACGGAATATCTCTAAATATATAAAATAATTAATAATATGTTTGATTGGGTTTTTTCACAGTCTGACGGATCGGTGATATGTGGCGGATATGGCGAAGCCTATCTGACATCATCATCACGTGTTATAGGCTGCCTCCTTATCCTGGCTTCCTCTAGAATATATTTTACGGTTTCATTTTTAATCCAGTGTGGATATTTATTCACCATTTTTTTAATTTCCTCTTCAAATCGTTGATCTGATCCTCTAAAAGAGTATATTCTATTTTCTACTTCTGATGGAATTATATTTTCTTCAATTATCTCAAATGTGCGATGTTCATCAATGTATTTTGGCTCGAAGTAATTCCTTGGATAAAACTCTATATATGCCATATATAGTTGCTTAATTAATTCTAAAGCTTCATTTGGATACACACCAAGTAATTCTATTACTGCATAACCTGCATATGGCCCATAGCAAGATAATGTGTCAGCTGTAATACAATCCAATTCTTGTTTAACCATGGATTTGGCAATTTCAAGAGTTTCGGCGTTTTTACCTAAATACTTGCTTGTTTTTAAAGCAGTAAACTGTGCATACACATTATCGTCATGCCGCAGATTATATATAAGTGGAAAACTACTATAAGACTTCATTAATGCTAAATGTTCCGCTGCATGTCCAGCATGTGCATCACCTTTTCTTACAATATCTTCAAGAAACTTTATGTCGTCCTTATTTCCGTACTCAATATCCTTATAACGGAAGTATTTACTTTTGTAAAATTCTTTTGGAAAATCAATATTGTAATCAAAGTACAAGTCTTCTACACGACAATCTGTTTTGGATGCCATTACTTCTAATAGTTCTTTATTGATTTCACCATTCTCCTCGATAAAACTTTTAGTTATTGAACAATAGGAATATTCGTTTTCTTTTGAAATATATTCTTCAATATCTTCTTTGTCATTAGTAGTAAAATAAGGTTTGAAATTTCGTTTATATATCCTTTTGTAAGATCTCCATTTCCTTCTCTTTTCTGAAGCTTGCTCTTTTGACAATCCAGATATCTTATCATTGATTTCAATGTTCTTTTTATAACTAAATTTAGTCTTTGGTCTGCTATCAATATTTACATTTGTTTTAGCATGGATTTCGATTTCGGTTATCCGTCCAAAATTCCATTCCGGCGCATTCTCTTTCAATAATAGCAGTTCATCAAGTTGACTATCTATAATAAATCTTGTCCTCAAGTTGTTGATTGCTTTCTTGATCTTAAAACTACCTGATTGTAATTCAATTGAAAATTTCGGTTTGGTAAAATCAATATCTCTAGAGACAAATAGCACAATGCTATCTACATGATAACTTTTATCAAATTCAAATTGTATCCAATTAAAGCCATACCAGCTATCGAAGGTAGATTCTATTCTGTAGTCAAATATGTGATTCAGCATTTCTGCTGGCATGTTGTCTGACCAAATTTTCGTTTTAGAAGATTTTGAGATATCACTTGTTTGTGCCAAAATTGTCGATTGGCATATTGAAAGTATGACTACTATATATGAATAATATTTGTATTTCATTATTGTTGGTTGACTATAACGGGTTAATATCGTACATTACTCGTCTATTGTGTTCGTAATTAAAATTGGCTGGATGCCAATTATTTACACTATAGAATCCATTAAACCCACTATTCCATCCCTAGTTTATATTGTAGAACAAGTACTTCATTTACGC
>CAKZVJ010000328.1 GCA_937923345.1 uncultured Saprospiraceae bacterium | reverse complement strand
GGGCTGATACCATCACCTGCCATGATGAAGTGAATATCAGATTTTATCTCTCCGCTAAAGAAATCCTTTATAGAATTGTAGTTTTTCGTTTCTCCTGATTTGCAATGCACTACGACGGTGGAGTTGTGTCCATCCATCACGATCGGTTTGAAGCCTACTACGTGCTTGTGATCTATACGTGTAAACAAGGTGTCAATGTGCATACAGGACCGATCCGAAGGAATGTTAACTTGTACCACATGATCCAAGATATTATGTTTGAAAATATAGTCTCTTATACTTAGGACGGCATGCGCAGTAGTCCTTTCGCTACACCCAATCAGTAGGTAATTATCTTGAATCATCATGATGTCCCCTCCTTCTACACTGACCGTTTCTCCCTTTCGAGAGGGTGGAAAATGATCGACGTGGTTAAGGTTAATGATTTTATTATTTTTCTTATATTCTGCAAATAAAGGATGCGCATAAATGATGAAACGAGTTAACCAGTTTTCTCTTTGTCGAGCCTCTTTGGCAGCTTTAGTGATGATAACATAATCTTTGACAAATACAGCAATATCTCTTGTGAAGATAAAGTTGGGAATGGGGTCAAATAGAATGATGTCTTCTTTTTTGTAGTAGCCTTCAATAAGGACCTTAGCCAAGGTTTCTGCATCCATAGCGGTTAGCATTTCTCCGTAGCTACTTGGCAACTCTTCAAACTCCACAATCGCTTCTATGAGTTCTTCCTTTTCGCTGCTATCTTTTTGGAGCGCTTCTACCAAGAGGTCAACCGTTTCGTATACGCCCTCTTTGCCCACAAACAGGCTCAGGATTTCGGTAAAAATATCATGCTCTTTTTGCATCTCAGGGAGGAATACAATATCGTCAAAAAGCAATTCTTCTGCGCGTTTTGGCGAGATGCGCGCTATGCCTGCATCAGGCCGATGTACGATTACTTTTTTGAGCGCACCTATTTCACTATTCACTTTGCTGGCCATATACCGATTGTTTTTATGATTCCAAAGGTATGATTTTAGCTAAGGAATGATGAATTAATGAGGGACGTTTTCTAAGGGAATTTTATTGTTCAGACCTTGATGTTGTGTACCTCTGGTCAGTCAAAGTATGCAAAAAAGCGATGAGGTCGGCCTTTTCTTGGGGGTCAAGATGCATGGGTTGGATCAATGGGCTTTTGTTGGGATGATCGTAACCGCCCTGGTCATAGTGGTCAACAATTTCCTCTAGCGTAGCGTAACTCCCATTGTGCATATATGGACCCGTGATGGCAACATTTCTGAGGCTTGGCACCTTGAAGGTGGCGCGGTCGGTTTCTTTAGCAGTGACCAGTTTGCGCCCTTGGTCGGAATACATTTCTAGCGCCCCATTATTTTCAAATTGATGATTGGTGAAGAAGATGCCCTCATGACATTGGCTGCAATTGGTTCGGGGAGAATGGAACAAGACCCGACCTCTTTCTTCGGCAGCAGACAGGGCCATCGAGTCCTGAAGATAAGCGTCGTATCTACTATCGCCAGAGTTGAGTGAACGGACAAAAATGCCTAGCGCGCGGGTCATGACAAATGCATCTAAGGGACGCCCATAAGCCGCTTGTGCTTGGTCCTGTAGCGCTGTGTTGGACGCTAGGCGCTTGGTGAGGCGCAATGCGCTGATGCCCATTTCTTTATGGTCTTCAATCGGAACTAAAGCAAAAAGGTCAAGTTTCTTCACCCCACCATCTTTATTAAAATACGGGGAGTAAGCTGCATTTAGCAAGCTCGGTGCATTCCGAGGCCCAAATGCTCCGTTTACGCCCTTACTGAGTGGTATAGTATCACTAAAGGCGAACTCTGGAAAGTGGCAGGAGGCGCATGAAATGGTGGAGTCAATAGATAGTTGGGTATCAAAAAAGAGCTGTTTCCCAAGGGCTAATCGAGCTTCCGTAGGCTGATTGTTGTCCGGATAAGTAATGTCAGGAAAGTGCTCAGGGACAGGTATACAACTAGAAACGTCATCTGCTTTTTGGCACCCTATAAAAAGGAGTACGTAAAAAAAACAGATGACGTTCTTCATAAATTCAAACTTGTTTGCACAAGGTCTAAAAAATTATGCTAAAAGCTTCGGTATAATTGGCTAACATTAAATCTGCTAGAGGTTTATTGTCTCCTACGTGAGTCACTTCCCCCGTAGATAAATCAGCGCCTGCAAAAAGCGCGGCTAGATCAAAACGAACCGTGATAGCTGGATCCGCTTCTGTCAAAGAAATTTGCTCAGGAGAACTAAGGATGGCGTAAAATGGGTTGCTACCCAAATGATATTCTACCGCTTGATCTGGTATACCATCTGCATCCGTGTCTACCATGCCATCGATTCTTAAGAATTTATATCCTGCATTCCAGTTCCAGTGCATAGTTGGTTCTTGCATCCCTAATGGGTCACCTGTAGGTCTAGACGTAAAGTCATCTTCAGACAAGGCGTTTATCTCTGCATTGACACCAACACCAAAGGATAGATCATAATTACCTACTTCTGTAGCGGGGAGATTGATTCTATTGAGATTTGTCCCCATGACAAAGAAATCCTCAGAAGCATTCGCTTCCTCCCCAGTAAAGGTAATCTCTCCCACATAAAACTGCGCTACGTTTACTTGTAGGGCAGTGCCGTTGATTTCATATATATTTCCAGCGCTAAGCGTTTCGCTACCTACTCTCAATTGCAGATCCATGGTAGGCGTAACGGTAACGGTATTATCTGATTCATCATCTGAACAACTGATCAGGGTAAAACCAAAACCAAGAAGCGCAAGGAAAACATAAAAACTATTTTTCATACTATTTTATTTATTTATTGAATTTTTCAAATTATTTGATAACGTGATTACCTGTGGTATATGCACTGTACTGTGCGTTTGCGGAATGCTAACTATATCATATATCTCACCATCTTGACCCACAAAGAGATCTATCAAATCTATATCGATATCTATGAAATGCTCACTGCCCTCATCACTCAAAAAAGCAAAAGCATTATCTATATCGATTGTTTTAAACGCATTATTGCTGCCCAAATGTAAAGCAATGCCTTGCTCCAAATCTGGATTGCTGGTATCCACATTGATTCGACCCTCAATGCTAGTAAAAATATAAGACATCCACCCTTCGCCATCCCAATAATCTCCCGTCCTGCCTAATGGATGACTAACAGGATAGTCGCTTGGGGTAGTTGCATTGAGGGCGGGGCTGATGCCGATATTAAAGGTAGCCCCTACAAAATTGCCTGCTGCTATACCGGGAACAGAGTATGTGTATCCCTGTGAGGCGCTGCCTGAACTTTGGTAGGCAGAGGTCATCTCCAAGTAGTCTATATCCTTGATGAGCATGGAGTTGCCATCATTAGTTTTCAAGCTCAAATCAGACATGTACATGTCAAATCTGGTAAATTCAAATTCTTCACCCGTCGGGTATTGATATCGTTGGCCCATATTCAACGTATTACCTTGGTAAATCAAATTGAATCTCAAGTTTACTCTATTGCCAGTGGGGGCGCTCAACTCAAAAGAGCCAATGACCTCTTCGATTTGATTTCCATCTGCATCTTCCGCTCTGATTTCTATATCCATGTTAGCCGTTTCGCTGACTGTCAATGAAAAATCAGGATTCACGCGGATAGTTTCCGAATCAACAAATTCACTTAAGATAAAAACCAGCTTATCCGTATTGGTATTTCTAATCCGTACAAAGTAAGATTGGATAGGGGTGCAAGCAGAAAATTCAATATCTAAAGGAATATTTTCCCCAGAGGCGATTTGCATATCCTGCACGGGACTGTTGAGGCTGGCCTTCAAGTCACAACTATTATTGCTGTCGTCATCATCCCTGCAGGATTGAGTAGCAATACTTATGCATAAGACCAATAAAAGAAGAGATAAGAAGTGTAAGGTTCTTTTCATACTATAAAAAGGTTTAGTGGATATTATATGTTGTATCAAGACCCAAAAATAACAGTCTTTTGTTTGATATCGACAATAGAGATCAGCTTATTCAGTTTTAATCGCAACCTTTAAATGCGCTTAAGCATTTCAGTCTGACATAGCTTTGGTCAATTAAGCCTTTTTTGCTTATTTTGTGTCCAAATAATGAAGAGGTATTTTGTTTTAGCGCCTCAAAACCAACACCTTACGAAATGTTTAAAAATTTAAAGTCTCTATTTGTTAAAGATGATGAGGTGAAACCAGTCGAAACACCTCAAAATGACGTCAATCAAGAGCCCATCACGGAAGAAAATATTACTGCCGAATCGGTAGCCACTGCTGAGGTGTATCAACCTGCTGCGGAGGAAGTGCCAGACATGTCCAATGTAGACGTCACTGGAGAGGTGAGCGAAAAATTCATGAATATCCTCCTCGGCGCTATCAATAAAAACAACCAAGAAGGCTTCGATTACATCGAGTTCAAACAGTCGCTACAATCGTTGTCTAAAATGGACATGGATGAACAGACCAAAATACAGTCTGCCTTTGCGATGGCAAAGACCATGGGCGCAACAAAGCCGAAGCTGATAGAGACAGCCAACTATTACCTAGGTATCCTCGCCAAAGAAAGTGAGAAGTTTAGCGCAGCCGTATCTAGCCAGATGTCCAAACAAGTGGGCAGCAAGCAGACCCGGCAAAAGGATATCGCATTGAGCATCCAAAACAAAACGAAGCAAATCGAAGAGCTCAGCAAGCAAATCGAAACGCTAAAAGTAGATTTGGAAAAAACGAATAAGGCTATTGCCTCTAGCGAGGTTAAAGTGATAAAAACCAAAAATGACTTTCAAAGTACTTATGCCTTGCTAAAGCAGAAGATCCATAAGGACATTGAGTTAATTGAAAAATACACATCTTAAGATTACAATCAAATGAGTACAGCAAAGCCAAAATCATTTTGGAAAAAGCCAGAGGGAATTGTCGGAGGAATCTTTTTAGTGGCTATCATCGCCGCCCTTGGTTTAGCCGGTATGGCTATCGCGGCCAACTTTGGCCACATATTATCCATTATTGGACTAGTCGCTATTTTAGGCACGGCTGTCTTTTTAGCTATCGATAAGAAAGGGAGAAACCTAGTGTCCTATATGTACAAAAGTGCTATGCGCTGGATCACAGGTCTATTCATTACCATAGACCCTATTGCCATATTGAAATCTTACATCGAAGACTTGAAAGGCAACCTGCGCAAAATGAATAAGCAGATCAGTCAGCTCAGAGGACAACTACACAAACTCAAAGAAGTCATTCACAATAATAAGAAAGAGATAGCTAGCAATCTCGAGATGGCCTCTAAAGCAAGAGATAATGACAAGCGAAATGTAGTCATCCTCAAATCTAGAAAAGCAGGTAGACTCAAGGAGTCCAACATGCGTCTGGAAGATTTGTATAAGAAAATGGAAGTGCTCTACAGAGTATTGGTCAAAATGTACGAAAACTCAGAAATCCTTGCGGAAGACATCAAAGATCAGGTCATGGTAAAAGAGCAGGAGTACAATGCCATCAAAGCGAGTAACTCTGCGATGAAGTCTGCGATGAGTGTCATTTCAGGGGACCCAGATAAAAGGGCTATGTTTGATACTGCTATGGAGGCTATTGCGGATGATGTCTCTAATAAAGTGGGAGAGATGGAGCGCTTCATGGAAGTGTCTTCAGGCTTTATGGATTCTATCGATCTACAGAACGGAGTCTTCGAAGAGGAAGGCTTAAAGATGCTAGAGAAGTGGGAAAAGGAAGGTGCTTCTCTTTTATTGGGCGATGAGAAATTAGACATCTTGGACAAGGCCAACGATGATGCTGAAGAATTAGATATCAGCGAACCCGTTAAGACAGAAATTAAAGTAGATAGAGAGAATCAGTACGACGGCTTCTTTGATTAAGCAGTCTTGTATTTTGTAAATGAATTAAAACGAAAAACAAAAAGTAAAAATATGGCAACGAGATTGACGACGTTTTCAAAATTTTTGATCACCATGATTATCATGGGCTTATTAGGTTTTGGACTATGGTGGTTTTTAAATAACACCAGTGCAGGACAGGATGTGGTGAGCAAAGTAGAGGAAACTACCGGTAGCACAAACGACGGTAGCAGTAAAGATAACAACGGAGTAGCAACTGGAGACAATGGCCAATCAGGTAGTGTCTTCCGCGGTAAGAAAAACACAAGCTCATCTAATGATGACGATGTACTCAAGGTACAGATGTTTACTTGGGGTGGAACAGCGCCAGGTTTATATTTCAACGAAGGAGCAGAAGCGAATGAGCGTTCTCGTTTTTTTAAAGAATATGGAATTAAAGTGGAGTTTGTGTTGATAGACGATTTTGATGGTTCTAGAAATGCTTGGATTGCTGATGAGGTAGATATTTTACACAATGAGGTGAGTGCTATGAACACAGAGATGGAAAGACTAGCGCCTCATGACCCGAAGGTGTTCTTGCACATGGATTGGTCTCGTGGAGGTGATGCTGTTATCGTAAAGAGAGGCATCAACACGGTCAATGATCTTCGCGGCAAAACCATTGCTTATGCAGGTTTTACACCATCTGTTACTTTCTTGGCCTATATGTTGGAGTCTGCGGGGATGTCATTCAATGATGTAAAACTACAAGAAGTGCCACTACCTAGTGATGCGGCCAACGCCTTCAAAGGAGGTAAGGTAGATGCAGCGATTGTCTGGAGTCCAGATGATGAGATTGCCGTCCGTGAGACACCAGGATCTAAAGTACTCCAATCTACACGGGAAGCCAGTAACATCATCGCGGATGTATACATGGTCAAGGATGCTTATCTCAAAAAAAACAGAGATAAGATTGCCAAGTTTTATGAAGGCTGGATGAAGTCAGTAGCGGAGATAAATGGCAATGCGGGCAACAAGAAAAAAGCGGCGAAGATATTAGCTGAGGTGACTGGACTACCTCCAGGCGATGCGATGGGTATGATCGACAATGTACGATTGACTAACCATGGAGACAACATCAATTTCTTTGGCCAGAACACAGCCTTCAAGGGGATGACCGGAGAGAAGCTGTATACCAAAATGGGAGAGACTTTTGAAGCACTTAAGCAAGCTCCAGCGCGTCGTCCTTCATGGCGTACTTTAGCCTATCCAACTGCTGCCACCTCTGCTTCTTTATCAGGCGCAACGCATGCTGCAGAGGGCGCCCCAAAGTTCAAACCAGCTACTGCAAAAGATAAGGTGAAGCCCGCCATATCAGCCAAGCCGATCAGCATCAGCTTTCCTACTGGACAGTTCAAACTGGGTGAAAATGCTAAGACGATTATTGATCTTCAGTTTGCGGAGATAGCGAAGGTATATGCCAACACGCGTATCCGTGTGGAGGGCAACACCGACAACGTGGGTAACCGTGCCTCTAATCAGACCTTGTCAGAAAAAAGAGCGCAGTCCGTAGCACAATATCTGCAGTCGGAATACGGTATGCCCGCCAATAGATTTATCATCGTAGGAAATGGGCCCGACAAGCCCGTCAAAGGTTGCGAACAAAACCAAAATGAATCTTGCAAGTCCAAGAATAGAAGGACTGAGTTTCAGCTAGTGGCAGACTAAAATAATTTGGGGCCTACCGCAGCTTTTTATCATAGCCGAAAAGGGCTATGATAAAAAGCTGCGGTCGCTATGTTCCGTAGCTCGCAGTTCTGCTCGGTCCTTCGGACTGCTACAAAAAAGCCGCAATAAAATTGCGGCTTTTTTGTAGCACTACTGCACAGCGCTAGTCCAAAAACGTATACCTCTTTAGATAAATATTAAAGCAATATGAAATCACTTTTCAAATTAGGAAACAAGCTAGACGGCCGTACCAGATGGGCATTAGAAATAGCAGGATTTCTATTGCTACTATTACTCTGGTTTCTGGTGACTTATGCCAAACCAAAACAAGTAGATCTAGCACTACTTTCCCCCAGTGAAAAAACAGAAATACAACAATACATAAAGAACGACACCATTAGTGAAAAAGGAGTAGCCTGGCTAGCAACTCGGCGAGGCGAAGCAGCACGCAGCTCAGGGCCACTCAGCGAAGACGAAGTGTATAATCTATTTCGCTCCAGAGGACATAATGCCATTGGAGACAATACCTTGAGCCCTGCGGAGATTACTTACTTTGGAAACAGAAGAGCAGACCCTATCGTCCGGCCGGGGATACTTCCCAGTCCAGGGCTGGTGCTCAAAGCATTTCCAGATTTAGTGAGTTCTAATAAGCTTTTCAAAAACATGTTCCGATCCATTGGTTTGAA
>CAKZVJ010000327.1 GCA_937923345.1 uncultured Saprospiraceae bacterium | reverse complement strand
GGGTCACCTATAATAGGCCCTTCAATCATAGGATTGGTACCATTACAAGGAGAAGCTACAATAGTTGGATTCTCAATTGTAAAACCTTCCATCATATCACAGTCCACTGACCTATCCGCAGGAAAGGTTACTATT
This sequence comes from uncultured Saprospiraceae bacterium, assembly GCA_937923345.1. GTDB lineage: Bacteria > Bacteroidota > Bacteroidia > Chitinophagales > Saprospiraceae > JALZVN01. Next base: position 6,275 of record CAKZVJ010000327.1, on the reverse strand, counting down.
ATTGGTTCAGAAGTAACAGATACAACTTGAGTATGTACTGCACTATTGCCACAATTGTCTGTGGCCGTCCAAGTTCTCGTTATTGTAGACTCATTTGGACATGTAGACGGGTTAGTGGTAACCTCATTTAATGCTACATTCACATTCATATCACAATTATCCGTTGCTGTAACAGAAGGTACAGTTAATGTAGAAGAACATGTTGCGGTTTCATTTGCTGGTAAATTATCAAATACAGGATTCGTAGTATCTGACACATTTATAGTCTGAGTAGCGGTTACAGAATTTCCACAATCATCTGTAGCGGTGAATGTACGTGTTATCGTAAACTCATCTGTGCACGAACCGTCTGTTGTAGCGTCATCAAATGTTACCGTTGCAGTCGTTCCACCAGGACACATATCAGTAGCAGTTATTTCAGCACCACTAGGTATTGCACTACATTCCACATTTAATGGACTAGTGATCGTACCAAATATTGGTGGTGTATTATCTACAATGTTGATGGTCTGTGTACAAGATGTAAGATCAACACCATTCATAACCAAAAAGTGTGTTCTTGTAATCGTACCGGTTCCTCCACAAACTCCTGCTACTAAAGTAGCATCTTCAAATCTAGTTGTAAACATTTGACCACAAAGCCCTCCAATAGTTGGTCCAACACCATTTACAGCTCCCGTTAAAGGATTAAAGTCTGTACATTCAACATCAACATCTTGGGGGCAAGTAAATTGTGGAGTAGTCTTTATCTGCAACTCAGCAGGGCACATAGATACATTCGTATTAGCACATGCATCTGTAGCTCTAAATACCAGATTGAAAACCATATTGCCATTAGCGTCTGCTACGGCATCTGTGCAATTCACATTGATACAAGCTGCAAATGTTGATTCATCTTGCTCCATGAGTCTAACTTCAAGATTAGTGATGATCCCACAGTTATCATTTGCACTTGCAAAATCACCAGCGCAAACTTGTGCATTACCATTCCCATCTACAGAAACTGCATTAATGCTGCAAGAGACTGTTGGGACTACTCTATCTTCTACTCGTACAAAAACACTGCACACAGTAGAAATATTACCACAGTCATCTGTAGCAGTCACATCCGCTCTATAGCTTCCTTTCTCCAAGGAAGGCATCATACCACTGGCTGTAAATGTTCCTGTTCCAGAAAAATCATCTGCTAGTCTGAAAAAAGAAGCGTTGTAGGTGATCGGTTCACTGCATGCATCCGTCGCTGTCGGGCGGAGTGTAGTAAAGTCAAGTGTAGTAAAACATGTATTACTCTGAGTAATCTCTACTACTGCTGGGTTCCCTAAAGTACCGACTGCAGTACCAGTAGGGCAGTCGCTAAATACAGGAGCGACATTATCAATGGTCTCTACAAACTGAGATTCATTATCTATAACGATCCCATTAGTACAACAATTCAACACGGTGTATCTTCTCACGAGTTTTACGGTATTCCCGCAAGGACTACTTTGCGCAACGTCTTCGTTAGTCACTATAAAGTTGCAAGCCGTGTGCTCTTGTACTACAATAGCTACAAATTGTGGATTTCCAGCATCATCAACCATAGTAGACATGAAAGCAGGGTCTTCTATACTTGCTGCACTAAAATCATTGTTTGTAGATCCGTCTGCAGTTGCATCATAAAGAGGATTTGCATAATGAGGTACCAACTGAGGATCAATAGCAGCTAAGGCTACTGGACTCGTTTCTAAGCCACAAGTGATTAAAGCTGATCCTGGTGCTATTATATCTGTTGGTCTCCATATATAAATAAACTGCTCACAAGATGAGCCTATATTCTGACCATCCGTCGCTGAGAAAGTTCTTTTAATAATTTTATCTAAGGCAAAGCCACCTTGCATTAGTAATGCAGCCTCCATTTCAGTTGGTCCTGGAATCGTCATACCCATGAAATCAATCGGTGTAGTTCCTACTAAATCATCAAATAGTTCATCACTTAAATCATTATTTCCGTTTGTTATTCCGTCTATCTCTCCACAGTTACCAATGACTGTCTCTAACACCTCGTTAGCGATAACCGTTCCTGAGCAATCTGTAAAGGTAGGTACGGCAGTAGCTGTCTCAAATCCACAAACAAAATTGTATTCTAAATCTGCTTGCGCTAGACTGCAGGCTGGCCCGGTCTTATCCTCGAAGGTGATATTTTGCCAGCACAATTCTTTATTAAAAAATGGATTAGTAGTATCTGGTGCACTACCTGCCATACCGTCTACTGTGGGTGTAAATCTTACTGACACCTCAAAAGTTCCAGCAGCATCAACTGTATTTGTCTGAACGCCATTGATAAATATGGTATATTGATGATCGGGAGCACATTGATTGGCCAAGACTACAGATGGACTTATGGCAGTGGTACAATTAGAGCTTAAAGTTACGTTCCCTGCGCTACAACTTGAGCTTGGCTCCACCACAAGTTCTGTCGTAGCCCTAAAAGGGGTATCGCTACAGTTTTCTACCGTAAATTCTAACGTATACATATCGGCAGCTAAATCTGCTGGAATACTTACCATTCCTCCTGAAATAGTAGCGCCTGTACCATCATCATCACTAATTGTCAATGAGGTATTATCACAAACTCCAGAAACAGTAGGTGCTGGAAAATTATGGGCTACAGAAACGCATCCATCTTCATTAGCGGCTATAACCTCTCTTGTAGAACTACTAATAGAGCAGGTTTCACAGGTAATGGTCAAGGTGTACTCTTTCCAATTACCAGCACAAGATTTATCCATGACTCTTAAAAATAATTCATTATCAAAAGCTGGATCATCTAAATAATTCATTGTAGTAGGTGTAGTACCTGCTGACGCTGCAACTGGTCCTGAAGTAGCAGCCGCCATGGATTGACCTTGATCATGGAATAAATCCATCACCCCCGGAAATACCGGATCAGTAGTATTATTACCAGCTGGCACTAAAGAGAAAGAATAGGTATTTCCATCCGCAATAGTAAGTCTATATAATCCACCAGCGGCAACATCAATACTTACAGAAGTAGATCCATCACAAACTAAGGTAGACAGATCAGCCACCGTTGTTTCTAGGACTCCCAAGTTTGAACACACTGGAGTGACTGCAGGAAAAACACACTGAGCTCCTAGGAATGCAGTTGCAAAAAATAGTTGGATAAAAAATAATGCCTTGGGCAAAATTGATTTTAATTTGAAAATGGGAAAGACGGCATGCATTCTCCTCCCATAATAGTTAGCGTACTTCATAATTACTTAATTAGATTAACAAAATGTTTTAATACTGAGCACTACAATCGTAATACCCAAATGAATAAAAGGGGGGCAAATCATTAATCCATGCAGTATCTAAAGACTACAGGAATGCAGATATACCTCAATTCTGAGGTCTACAAAGTTCAAATAAGTATAAAGGGTAAATTTTATCTAGAAGGGTCTCAAGCCTAAAACCAGGTAGATGGGAGTTTATACCAAAGGTGGTATTCCATTTTCTGATTATCGGAGACAAGATGTGATATAAGTCAAAATTTAATATGTTCGAAAAACTAAAAACTGTGACATCCCATTAATAATTAATAACATATTTAAAAATGCTAATATGTTGTAAAATCAGGCATTTTTTCGATTGATTCACTTCAAATTGTGATTGTTTTTCGATATGATAGGTATACATAAAAAAAGAGCCTTTTTATCGAAATCGATAAAAAGGCTCTTTTTATTGAGTCTTTCAACTGCTTAAAAAAAGGATAGAACGGAGCAAGCTCCGTTCTATCTATATAATTATTCTAAGATAATCATCTTCTTAACAGCAGAATCAGTATCGGTATCTAACTGATAGTATAGTACACCAGCAGCACCAAGATCGTTACGGTTAATGTTAACCTCGTTGTAACCTCTTGCAGCGTCTATTGTAAATACTTTCAAGTTCTTACCAGATACATCAAATACTCTCAATGTAGCAGTAGTTGCTTCAGGCAAGTTAAAACCAATCGTTGAAGTCTCAGCGAATGGGTTTGGCTTGTTCTGGAACAATTCGAAATCACCACCAGTAGTTGTGATCAAACCAGCATTGTTAAATGCGATCTTAACATCACTTACTTCACTCTCAGTGTTATAAGCCTCAGCCAATGTGTATTGGTTTGTTAAGCTTAATACATTGTGTAATGTAGCGTTAGCGTTAGCAGTAAAGTTGATAGAGAATAATACCTCATCATCATTTACAGATACAGCCTTACCCATTTGAGCGAATGAAGTAGTAATAATACCTTCATCTAACATTGTGAATCCAAAGTTGCTTTCGTCTACATTCAATGCGCCTGCCTCTACTGAAATAAAGTCAGCAGCATTTTGGTCAAAGTTCATTGTGAACTGGTATCCAGTGATATCATTGAAATCAGAAGCTCTGAAGTCAACTTTATACGTGTTACCAGCTGTCATTTCAACATCATCAATGTTCATTGTCAATGTAGTTGGGAAGCTTCTTTCTTCAAGCGTATTGAAGTTACTTGCAGCTGATCCATCAAGATCACCAATCTTAACAGCAACGAAATCTTCGTTAGTTAAGTCAGAGTTCAACATAGCATCGATGTACTGAGGATAGTTCTCAGCCCAAGGAGCAGTAGGATTCTGGAATGTATAAGAAGCATCAACGAATCTCCAAGATGTATTGTTTGTGAATCCATCTGTAATGGCGAATAAAACAACTTGTCTCAATTCAACCATATCAAAGATATCAATATCACCATCAGCGTCAACATCCGCAGCGATAAGCTGGTATGGAGTAGTCAATGAATTGATCTGTAAGATATGTTGAGCCATGTAAACGATATCCAAAGTAGAAAGATCCTTTTGGAAGTTATCTAACTTCTCTGGAGTTACATTGTGCATCTCGTCAGTTGGCTCTAATGAAGAGTACTCACCAGAAGCATCAGTCATTACAATGTTACCATCGATAGAAACAGATACGTCTTGTACATTGTTACCAGTTTCAGTAGCAGTTCTACCAGCTAATAAGCTAGATCCAGTACCAGTTGTAGGACAGTTACCTCCGTTATCTTGTACTTCAACAAATACAAGAACGAAATCAGCATTTCCAGCTTCATCCTCAACCCATACTTCAACGTTAACACCACCGTTTTGAACATCAGCACAACAAACTTCAACAGAAGTTGCTAAAGGAGCGTTAGATCCTTCAACTCTTACTCTTGCGTTGTCATTCCATTCCTCAACAGTTCTTTCAGTACAGTTATCTTCTGCGTACTCAAGAAGATCGTTAGCCCAAATTGCAACACAACCACCATCGTTCATTACTACAGTGTTTACACCCTGAGCAACTGGAGTTGGGTTCTTACAATCTTGAACAGAAAATTCAAACTCTTCTGTAGTTGCGTTTCCACAACCGTCTGTAACAGTCCACTTGATGATGTGATCACCATATGGGTAAGTTCCAGAAGCGTCAGCACCTGATCCTTCTATTTCGAATGCACCAGTAGAGAAAGCATCAATCTTCCAGGAGAAAGTCAAATCAGCTAAATCAGCACAATCATCTTCACCTGTAGCAGTCAATGTAAGCATACCTTCACAACCGTCTGTGAAATCACATGGGTCTGGAGCAGTAAATTCTACTGTAGGTGCAACATCATCATTCACCTTGATGATTTGAGTATACTGGAAGAATCCATCATCATCTCTAAATGTTCTTGGTATTGGTAATGGTGTACCAAGATCAGTAAATCCACCAGCAGATGGATTATCAACTATACAGTGATTAATTACTGTATACGTTCTTTCGATCTTATAACAAGCATCTTCTACCTGAGTAAAGATTCTATCTTCAACAGAAATACCTATCATTTCACATTCATCTTCTGTTACGATAGGACCAGCAATATCACCTAATTCACAACCGTCAAATTCTTGATCAGCTGGGAATTGAACGATAAAGTCAGAAACGTGCTCAACTGTAATAGTTTGAGTACAAGATACATCATCAGTCTTATCAGATCCATCAGTAGCAGTATATGTAATAGACAATAACTGGCCACAGTTTGGAAGCTCAACTTCAACTATTTCGCCTGGAGTAACAGCTGCTCCACAATTATCAGTAGCTTCAGGTGCTTCGAAGATATCACCTAAGTGAAGTGCTTCATCACAAGTTACAGTAGCGTTTGGCTTACAAACGATAGAAGGTCCAATTGGATCTTCAACTAAGATGTCAGCCCAACATTCGCTAACGTTTCCAGCAGCATCAGTTACCTGAAGTGTAAGTGT
>CAKZVJ010000326.1 GCA_937923345.1 uncultured Saprospiraceae bacterium | reverse complement strand
ATATTACATTTTAGTAAGTACCATTCTAGTCATAGTTTCACCAGTCTGACCAGGACAACCACCGTTAGCAAATCCTTCGTTGAAGAAAAGTACTATCTGTGAGTCGTCGTTTAAGTCTAATGGCTCTGTTATAACCGCACCGCTTGCATCTCTAGCAGGTCCGAATTGGATTCCTCCTCCACCGCAACCTAGAGAACCTGTATCCATCAACTGGTATACAGCTTGATCACAAACGATATCAAAAATTGTATCATAAGGCCCAAATCCTCCGATTGCTTCCAAAACCAAAGTAGAGAAAGATCTCAAAGTACTTGATCCTGGTACAGGAACGATAGTAACCACCTGATCAGAATATCCAGGTCCGTATCCTAAACCAGTTGGACCATCAATAGTCAACATGTACTCCCCAGAAAACACATCATCTGAGATAGGACAAGTAGCTTTAACTACCCAGTCAAAGTATCCTCTAAATGCAGAACTCAATAAGGTTGACTCTGTACTTGACGCATCACCCGTAAATTGACGACCATCGTCTAAGTTAAGCACTGATCTAAACTCAAATTGATCACCAGCCAAAACGTCATTAGCAGCAATACCCAAAGCAGCCGCCACTTCAGTAAATGGAAAAGAAACAGTGATATTTCTCAATCCTAATTCAGAGGTACCGAAGTCCCCTTGACCAAAAGATTGAAAAAGAACTTCGTCTCCACCATTAAAACTAGCAAAAATCTCATAAGACTGGACATTTGCCCCAGCATTTTGTGATTGAAACTCTACCTCGTGACTGTATGCAGAAGTTCCAATGTTAGCCAAATCATACTCTCCAGTAATCAAATTAACTAATCTAGGAAACGCACCAATCTCTGCATTATCAATAGTAATAATAGGTCCTAAATCCTCATCTCTACCGCATGATAGCACCAAAGCAAGAATCAATGGAATAAATAATATTTTTATAAACTTCATTATTTTTACTTTTTTTATTTAACAAAATCAGCAGGATTCGTATCCCAAAACACTTGATCCGTAACTACTCTTTGAGTTGCATTTTCATTTAACTCAATATGAGCAGCTGGGTACAATGGCGTTCTGATAAAAGAGCCAGCTGTAGGCTGAATTGTAGGTTGTATATTAAATGGACGACCTGTTCTTCTCAACATGTTGTATCCTTCCATACCGTTTCCAAAAGCAGCAATCAAGAATTCCTTCATTACTACATCCAATTGATCAGAGGCATTGTCATAAAGATCCAATACTTCTGTTACATATTCATTGATTAAAGAATCCGATGGCAAGGTGTCTTCACCCCTCACTATAACAGGTACAGTAGCTACTACTTCTTCTATAGAACCAGGATCCGTATCTCTTGCAAATTGTAATACGGTAGCAATGGAACCTCTTACTCCAGATTCTAATAATGCTCTAGCGTCTTCACCAGTACCCATAGTCAATGCTGCTTCCGCTCTGAAGAAATCAATAAAGTTCGCTGGCAATACTGGAATTACACCAGCACCAAGTCCACCGTCAATACCTGCATTCTGAGTACCTTGAAAAGTACTTGCATCATAACGACCCCCAGCTGGATAAACACCATACACCGTACGGATATCACCATCTGGTGGAATACCATTACCGTTACCATGATCTCTACCATAGTATCCTTGATCAATACTACCTACACAATAAGGCATATTAGGATCACAATCCAAATAGTGCTGTGGTGTAGAAGCTGCATCAGGAAGCGGGGAAAATACACAATCAAATCTGTTTACATCATCCAAAGGCACTTGACCTACTTGACGGTAAAAGTACATTCTGATTCTAGGATCGATGATTCCTTTTTCCTCAGACATCAACCACATAAACCAATTTGACATGTAGTCTCCATCAGAAGTTTCGTAAGAATCTTCGTAGAAAGGATGTCTAGAATCTGGATTAGCTCTACTAGACGTATATTGAAACATAAAATCAGATGTCTCAAAACCATCAGGATTATTAACAATATCCATAATCTTTGCACCAGCAGTTGGATCAACTAACTTAGTAGTTACATACAATCTTATCAAAAGACCATTGGCAGCGTTAATCCAGTCACCAACATTTCCTTCGAAAAAGTTATCAGCAGCAGGAGCTGATGCAGCAGGATCATTTAAATCCGCTATCCCATCAATGATAAGCGCTTCTGCCTCCGCATATACGTCAGCACCTGAATCTCTCATAGGTGAAAGGAAAGCTGCTCCTTGATCTGACTGGCTTGAAGGTACATCTCCAAACATATCCACTAAGGTCATCAATACATATCCCTTTAAGATTTTAGCAGTACCTCCTTCGAAAGGAAGTCCTCTAGCATCCGCTTGTCTAATAATTTCATTTGCATCAGGCATAAAATCTGAATATGCTTGATTCCAAATATTGTCAAAGTTGGCAGGAGACCATGCATTGGCATAATCATTACCAGCGGTAAAAGCACGTTGACGTGATAATTGCATAGTCACATCATTCACACTTAGCGCACCAGTTGGACCATTCAAAAATTCTGCAAAGTTTACTTGTACACTTGAATAAAGCGCGTCAATGTTTGCATTCTCAGGAGTTGGGAAATTTGGGTTTTCCTGTAAATCAAGGTCGAAAGTGTCCTCACAAGAAAAAATAAATAGACCAGCTCCTAAAAATAAAAACAATAATATTTTCTTTAAAACCATTTCTTTATAGTTTAATTTTTAGTTAATAAATTTAGAATGTTGCGTTGAAACTCACTCCAAATCTTCTTGCTGTAGGTCCAGTAATAAAGTCAAGCCCTCTACCATTACCTACTCCTGTACTCAATACTTCTGGATCAAAATTGATACCTTCTGGGAAGTTAAATGCTCTAAACCATAGATTCTCACCTGAGAAATTTATAGACATACTACCGAAAGGTGTTCTCTCTAAAATTGATTTAGGTAGAGAATATCCTAGAGATACTTCTCTCAATCTCAATGTAGTTCCATCAAATATTGCTCCTTCAGCAGGACCAAAGAAACCTTCGAAGAATGCATCACCTGCATAAATCTGTGTTTGATTAGGCGAACCATCAGCATTTACACCTTCTAGAATGAAAGGTAAAAATCTATCAAAATCAGTATCAACTGTATTTCCTCTTGCTAATAAAGTACTAGCAGTACCAGAGTAAATATCACCACCTTTCACATAGTTAAGATTTACAAATAAAGACAATCCTTTATAAGACAATGTATTTAAGTATGAGATAGAATAATCTGGAGTAGGATCTCCAATAGGTGCAATATCATCTGATTCTACATAAAATCCTTGTGCGTTTACAAGTAGCTCACCATTTACTCTTTCAAAAGTAGTTCCTTGTATAACTGAGAATGGGAAAAGCAATTGTCCATCTCTTTCTACAGCAGTAGGGAAATCATCAGGATTAATGTCGCCTGTGATATCAATTGGCTCTAATGCAAAGTTTCCTAGAGTAGTTAAACCTGCAATGGCTACTTGATCAACACCATCCGCAATACCTAAAACCAAAGATTCGTTTGTAGTAAAGTTTATACCCAATCTGTTTTGAACCTCTCCTTTGAATGGAGAAATCCATGCACTTAATTCTAGCCCTCTATTGTTAATTTCTGCAGCGTTAATAGTTGTATTTCTAAATCCTGTAGATGGATCAAGTGCAAGATTGATAATCAAATCACTTGAGTTCTTGTCATAAACTGAGAAATCTACTCCTAATCTATTTTGCCAGAATGTACCTTCTAAACCAAGTTCAACTTCTCTATGTCTCTCAGCCTGTAGGTTAGGATTTCCTAATTGGTTTGAGATTTGATTTAAGTTGATTGTAGAACCATCAGGTGCTTGGAAATCATTTGTAGATGATGCCAAGATATTTCTAGTTTGGTAAGGATCCGGATAACCTGCAGAAGTACCAATACCAAGTCTAACTTTCAAGTAATCAACAAATTTATTGTTCGAAAGACCTGTAAATGCTTCTGTAGGTACGAATGAAAGATTCGCACTAGGATAGAAGATAGATCTGTTCGCTTGTTCTAAAGTACTAGTCCAGTCATTTCTTCCTTGAACGTTTAAGTATAAGAAACTCTTATATCCTAAAGTTGCTGTAGCGAATAATCCTAATGTATTTTCTTCAAATATTCTAGATCTAGCAGTTGTTGTGATAAAGTTATCATGTGTTGCCAATCCAAATACAAACTGGTTCTCAGAGTTAATAAACTCAGAATCAGTGTCTTCTCTTCTTGTATTTCCCCCTAAAGTTGCTGTAAGGCTGAAATCATCAGTCAATCTATAATCAAAGTTGAATGTCAATAAGTTATCAATAACAGTTGTGTTATACGCTTCATCATTTAACAAACCATCAAAGAACTGCTGACCACCTCTGTTAAGGCTTCTTGTGTTGAATTGAGTATATCTATCCGCACTCAATCTGTAGTTCACACTGATTTCATCAGTGAAGTTATATCCAAGATTGATGTTACCAAAGAATCTGTTGATTTGCTCAGTATCTCTTGCGTTATTTAACGTCCAAAGAGGGTGCGTAATTTGAGAAGTTTGACGGTAATACGTTTGAGAACCATCTAATTCACTCTGGAATGGAAGGTTGAATAAATCTACACTTCTAGGAGTATACAATACATCAGAAAAAAGCGAGATATCACCAGCAAATTGAGGTCCAGAACCACCACCTGATCCAATAGGAGGAGTAACTCTGTTAGAATTCACATAGTTAAATGTACTTTGAATCTTAATCCCATTTCCTAATTCAGTACTAGCTCCTAAAGAGACATTTTGTCTTCTATAGCTATTTGAAGAAGAACCATCTACCAAATCTGGTGTAAATCCTTGATCATCCAAGAAACTATATGCTGCATTAATCTGAGATTTTTCACCAATTCTCTTAGAGATGTTCAAAGATGTATTTGTTCCAATACCAGTACCAAAGAAATTTTCAACACTTTCGTATGCTCTGTACTCATAGTCTCCAAAAGTTTGACTTGGGTGCTGTGCAGCAAAGTTATTACCTCCTAAGAATGGGTGCTGAACATTACCATTTTCGTCAATACCATTAGAACCGCGTGTATCAAAAGATGGACCCCAAGTTGAAAAGAACCATCCAAAGTTTCCAGAGAAACCATTACCAAATGTATTTTGGTATTCTGGTAAGTTAGCAACTTGTGTTCCTGTAACTCTTTGAGAGAAAGATACTTCCATTCCCTTATCAAGGTTAGCATTTGTAGATCCAGTTTTAGTAGTGATCAAAACCACACCGTTTCTACCTGCTTCACCATATAACACAGTAGCACTTAATCCCTTAAGGATATTCATTTCAGCGATGTTATTAGGATCGATATCGGCGAATCTATTAGAAGCAGTCGCTCCACCCTGATTAAAGGCGTTATCTGTATTCGTATCACTATTGATAGGAATACCATCAACCACAAATAAAGGTTGATTACTACCAGTGATAGAGGAGAACCCTCTAATAACGATACTCGTACCAGAACCTGCCAAACCAGAAGTAGATGTAATATCCACCCCAGTAGTTTTACCTCTCAGGATTCTTGCTACATCTGTTTCATTTCTGTTCGCAATTTCGCCTTCTCCTACAGTGGTCACACCGTATCCTAAGGCTTTCTTTTCCTTGGAAACACCAAGTGCCGTAACTACAACTTCACTCAATTCAATTCCTTGAGACATGGTAACGTCAACTACGTTACTTGCTCCAATCTGAATTTCTTTTGTTTCGAAACCAGTGTAACTGACGACGAGGGTAGTAACGTCTTCAGCAATGTTTAACGAGTAAGTCCCGTCAACCTCTGTAATAGTACCAACAGTAGTTCCTTTTGCAACCACACTCGCTCCGATGAGTGTTTCGCCAGAATCATCTGTAATAGTACCTGAAATGGTTCTTTGAGCTAGTGTAAAACCAACCAATGAAACCATCAACACTAATAATAGTGAGATTTTTTTCATACTAATCCAATTTTAATTAAAAAAAATAATTTCTTAAGCATTCAAAAATAGCTCAATTATATCAATCTATGTTAACTAAGCGTTAACTTTTTTAACATAAATATTAAAAAAATGCTAAATCTGTGAACTTATACAACTTACAACGCATCAAGCAGCATATATGTCCACTGGTCTTTGCAATTCATGCAAGTACATCTTAATCGTGTTTTGAATACCAAAATATAAAGCATCCGTTACCAAGGCATGGCCTATGGACACCTCTAAGAGATGAGGGATATTCTTTGCAAAAAAGTTTAGATTATCTAGATTCAAATCATGCCCTGCATTTAGCCCCAAATCAAGCGCATTGGCTGCCTTTGCGGCCTCGACAAATGGAGCGATTGCCTTTTCTCTATTTTGTTTGTAATGCTTAGCATAATCTCCAGTATAGAATTCAATTCTATCCGTTCCGACTCGTTTTGCCCCTTCTACCATAGCTCTCTCTGGGTTTAAAAATATAGATACCCGTATACCTACCGCGTGCATCCGATGCACAATATCTTGAAGCTTAGAAAGATGTGTAATGGTATCCCAGCCAGAATCAGAAGTGAGCGCACCCGGTGCATCCGGCACTAAGGTAACTTGATGTGGTTTATGCTTTTCCACCATGGAGAGAAATTTCTCTGTGGGATTTCCTTCTATATTGAATTCCGTTTTTACGACTTCCTTTAAAATCGGAATATCGTCGTATCGGATGTGTCTTTCATCTGGCCGTGGATGCACCGTAATCCCTTGAGCTCCAAATCGTTCACAATCCTGTGCAACCTGCCTAAGGTCTGGTAAATTGCTGCCTCTACTATTCCTAATGAGGGCTATTTTGTTTATGTTGACACTTAATCTAGACATTATATAAGGGTTAAATTTTGAATTGCTAAATTAGCAATTCAATAGCTATTAATGGTAGGGCAGAAAAATATAAATCGCTATGAGCAGCGTCCTTACGTTTACTAGATTGGCGACACAATAAATTGGAAGCCAATTGTTTACTCAAATTCGGTTCATTTTGCTAGAAAATCAACGAACCACTTAGCTTCTAAAATATGCTAAAAATAATATGGCAATGGATATCAAAGATTCCGTAATTGACTCAGACCAAGAACCTAATAAGAAGCCTGGTTTTGATCAAGCACCTGAAGGCTTTAGCTTTTTTAAGAATTTCTTCATTCTCTTAGGAAATGTACTACTCGGTGCCTTTTTAGCTGCTCTTTTTAGTCTTGTAGTTGCGGTGCTTTGGGGTTATGGTATTGAGGACCTTCAAGATTTACTCGGCGGCTTTGATACTAGTGCAGAACCTAACTTATTGCGCCTGATCCTAGGACTAAATCAAGCCTTCACTTTTTTATTGCCGGGCTTGCTGACTGCCTATATAGTTTACAAGAGAGATTGGGTCAAAAATCTGTTTCTCCATATCTCGCCGACTACAATAAATTGGAGCATAGGAGTATTGATTTTACTTTGTTCAATGCCTCTCGTGCAGTACACTTTCTTTCTAAATAAACTTATTCCCTTGCCAGAATCTTGGTTAGCACAAGAAGAATCCGCGGAGGCGATGCTAAAAATGATAATGACCTATAATGCACCTTATGAGCTCTTTTTCAACCTCTTACTGATTGCTGTATTACCTGCCTTAGGAGAAGAAATTGTATTTAGAGGTATATTTCAAAAGAACTTGCAATGGCTTTTTAAAAATCCGCATATAGCTGTTTGGGTAGCTGCCTTCTTTTTTAGTTTTATTCATTTTCAGTTTGCAGGTTTCATACCTCGGATGCTTTTGGGTGCAGTGCTTGGCTACTTATTTTATTATACACAAAACCTTTGGGTGCCTATCATTGCTCATTTTTTTAACAATGGAATCCAAGTCCTGATGGACTTTTTTTATAAGGAAGAAATGAGCTCGATGGATATTGAAAGTATAGAGTCAGTGCCTTGGTATGCGGCTTTAATCTCATTAATTATTGTCATTTCTCTCATTTCCTATTTAAGAAAAACAAATATTCACAAAACAGATCCCCCACTCCGCACATGAACTCAACTCTGAAAACACGCGGGCTAACAGCGATAGTATTTATCACCGTCATGATAGCAGGCATATTTGCGAACGCTTACTCTTTTATGATATTAATAAGCCTTATCATTGGTGGCTGCATTTGGGAGTTTCAGTCGATTACTTGTGAGAAGAATGGATTCCGTATGCTTATCAGTATGGCAGGCGCCATTATCTTTAGTTTGTTTTTAGCGGCAGAAAATATAAACCCTACATCGAATCATTTCATGATCGATGGCCTATTTGCTTTGGTTTTAAGTGGTATAGCTATTTGTATTTTTGAACTGTATACCCAATCCGAGAAACCCTATCAAAATATATCATTTGCTTTTTTTAGTCTCCTATACTATGGCGTATTTATCAGTTGTATTTATTTCATTTCTTTTGAAGAAACCGGTGCTTATCAGCCTTGGTTGGTATTCTCTATCATTGCTATGACCTGGACAAATGATACGATGGCTTATATGGTTGGCTCTCAAGTCGGTAGGAATAAAATGTTTCCAAGGATATCGCCCAACAAGACCTGGGAAGGAACCATTGGCGGAGTCCTATTTACCATATTGGTTGCCTTTATTTTTCACTACTTTTTAGGCCTATACTCTACACTTCAGTGGTTTATAATAGCTATTATCATTGGCATATTTGGTACTATTGGAGATCTGGTAGAATCTCTTCTCAAAAGAAGCATACATGTGAAAGATACGGGCACCTTATTACCAGGGCATGGTGGTTTACTCGATAGATTTGACTCATTTACCTTCCATTTACCATTAACCGTCTATTTTATAGAACTAACGTCGAGATTTTAGGTTATCTTTGCTGACTAAGCTAATATCTAAATTTTATCTTGTTAATTCATAAAGAGGGCGTTTCTATACTTATAAAGCTACTATTGGGTCTTTCCCTAGTATGCCTCGGGGTATTCTATTATATACCAAGCGTTTATACTTTCGCTCTTGTCATTTCTGTTATATTTTTCTTACTTGTTTTGCAGTTTTTTCGCAATCCAAACCGTCAGATTATCACCCCCAACGATAAAAAGGTATTTGCGCCTGCGGATGGAAAAGTTGTAGTAATCGAGGAAACGGTTGAAACAGAGTACTTTAAGGATAAACGACTGCAAGTTTCGATTTTTATGAGTCCGCTCAACGTACACGTCAATAGAAACCCCATTAGCGGTATAGTCAACTATATCAAACATCATGAAGGACGCTATCTTGTAGCATGGCACCCCAAATCCTCTAGTGAAAACGAAAGAACTACCGTAGTCATTGAAAACAATGGCGCTGAGGTATTGCTGAGACAAATCGCGGGTGCAGTAGCCAAACGAATTGTAAATTATCTAGAGGAGGGAGATACCGTAGAGCAAGGTAGAGATATGGGATTTATCAAATTTGGTTCAAGAGTAGATTTGTTCCTGCCTATCGGTACGGAAATAAATGTCCAAATCGGTGATAAGGTCAAGGGTAACAGAACCGTGATTGCCAACCTCTAATCCCCATATTTTCACATCCATTTTAAAATTCGTATTTTTTTTTTGGACTAGCGCTGTGCAGCAGTAGAGCCGATAGGCGATAGTCCGTGTAAGGCTTGGCGGGTAGCTTAGGACTGACCGTATAGGGAACTGCGAAACATAGCGACCCATGCTATCCTAGGCTATGCTCTTCGCATAGCCTAGGATAGCATGGGTAGGCCCCAAATAGATATTGGACGCCAAAAAAGGTATAACATAAAACCAAAAAGATTGCTAAGAATGGGCGGTCTCTCGCACAATACCATCCCTATCGGTACTCCGAAATGAGCCCTCAGATGGATTCAACTTTTCTTGCCAAATGAGATTCCCCTCCGTGTCGATGTATGACCATATGTCATCGTTCTCCACCAAAGCTAAGTTGTCTTTGAAAGAATCTGCAGCGTCAAACTGAAAAGGTATAACCTGAGTACCTGACTTGTCTATATACCCCCACTTTCTGTTGCGCTGTACAGCAGCTAAACCATTGGCAAAGTGACTGGCATTGTCATAGGCCGGATGGATAGCTAGCTTCGCATTTTTGTTTATGAAACCATATTTATTGTTGATTTTAACGAGACCTAGGCCGTCGGAAAAATCACCTGCATAAGAGTACAAAGGTGGCTGAATAAGTTCTCCAGCCTCCGTCAAATAGCCATAACTATTGTCCTTCATCACTACAGAAATACCATCCTTAAATAATCCAAAAAATGGATTGGCTGGCACATCAAACTGGGGTTTTACTACCATATCTCCCTTGATATCCACATACCCATACACACCATCTTTCTCTACTACCGCTAGCGAATCTTGGAAAGAGTGAGCCATGTCAAACTCTGTAAAAATAACAATCTTGCCCTTAGTGTCAATGTATCCGTATTGTCCATGCTCCTCGACCATCACGGGTGCTAAGCCCTTGCTAAAATGTCCCGCTGCATAAAACTGGGGCGTAATCACATAATCTCCATCATGATTAATGTAACCCCACTTACCACCTACTTTGACCGCAGCTAAATTCTCATTGAAGTCACCCGCCTGATCAAACTGTACATCGATTGCGAGAGACCCTCTCTCATCGATATAGCCCCACTTAGATACAAGGCGTGCCCTGGCTTTTTGTTCTTTAAATTTTCCAACAAAATTGAATAGGTGCTTCATTAATAAGCGCCCCAAATGATCTAAGGGAACTGGCTTATTATTGAAAGTGACGATAGAAAATCCACTGTGAAAGTCTTCTACTTTGAAGTATTGGGGCTCTATAACGATTTGCCCCATGGCATTCATGAAGCCGAATTTATTGTTTTCCCTTATCTTGTAAAGATGTGTGTTCATATTTTTTTATACTGCCGATTTCTAGGTATCGCCTCACTGCTCTACCAAAAAGCGAAACTCATCCACTATATCTCTGCTTTGTTGATCGGAAAGATAAGCAAATTTTCCCTGTTTGTTTATGATGTGGTACAGAGGAATAGACGAGATATCATAGTTCTTGGCCAAATCTTGCAACGAGATTGCCCAAGTGTTGACGCCTAGAGGATTATACCGGATCATCGCATCACGCCAAGCCTCTTCCTCTTTATCAATGGAAATATTAATCAATACGACTCCCATATCCTGTAGCCGCTGTCTGATATCTTTAGATTTCTTGAAGCCCGCGATACAGGGCTTACACCAACTCGCCCAGAAACTAACATAAACCACCTTACCTTGATAATCAGTCAAAGAAATTAGGTTTCCTGCCTTATCAATCATATCAATATCTTCTGCAGAAATATTTTCTACTCCAGATATGTCCCCACCATACATTTGCATGATAGCATCTGTATACTTTGGGCAAGTACTTTGCAACTGACTAATCTTTGATCTTCCTAAGTCTGAATTGCCGCTCTTCTCGTAGACCTTTATCAACAGATGCGTCGCCATATAGCACCTAGATTCTCCAGATAGCGTTCCTTCGATTTGTGCATAAATATTATTGTAGGCTCGACCTTGGAAAGGATCACTTGGTAGATAATTATAAATCACGTTCGCCTTGAGTGCATTTTTGTACGCAGGATTATTCATTGCGGCATCATTGCTCCAAGAAACCCCTTGGCCTAAATTCATTTGGGCTTTGGCAGATTGGACGGCAGTCGCATCCAATTGGGGGTATCGATACAAAATCCAGTACAGTTTATCGGATTCACGCTGGTACTTGGCTTTGACGCTATAGAAATTTTTCACCCTGGAGCTAATGACCGCACTATGTTGAGCGATTAGGCTTTGCTGATTATTGTATCTTTGATTCAAAGCACTGAGATATTCCGAGGCGGAAAATTGCTGCCCTTTGGATACCATCATTTTAGAAAAAGTAAGGTCCATGTAAGCACAATCCATGCTCGCCAATTGAGTACCACCAGACAACTTATCAAATTGTGCAATGAAATTATTATCCGCACTACCCTGTCCAGAAAACTGCAGCGTTTGGCTGATGTTCTGTCCATCAAATGAAATAGTTGGCGTGGAATCGGTATCTAAGTAAACAGAAATAAGATATCCATCATAATTAAACTCAACAAAACCGGCCTTCGTAATGGGGTAAATAAATTCAGCGTATCCTACTGGAGACAAATCGATACGATGGGTCTTGGTCAACAGACCCGGTTCTACATGCGCCTCTTGAATATACACCGCATTGGTCGATGGATTGTTGACCTGTAGTCTAATTCGAATATCCTTTGCTAGGATAGTACCTGAGGTACATATCACAAAGACGGCAGTAAAACACTGAAGCAAAATACGCATCATGGAAAACACATTATTATTTGTGCTAATATCATAAATTTTGACGAAAATTTCCCAAATGGTTACCTTTTGGCGCCAACTAGGTCATTTATACCTCTTTTTCTACTGGCACACCTACGTTTTCCGCCTTCATTTGCGGAAAAAATATGACCTCTTGAATGGAGCTGTTATTGGTCAAATGCATGCACAGTCTATCAATTCCAATCCCTAGACCAGAAGTTGGGGGCATTCCATATTCCAATGCACGCAGAAAGTCTTCATCTAAAACCATTGCTTCATCATCTCCTCTTTGTGCCAGTTTGAGCTGATCTTCAAAACGCTTGCGCTGATCGATAGGATCATTCAACTCAGAATAGGCATTCGCCAATTCCTTCCCGTTTACGAATAATTCGAAACGCTCTACCAAGCCTTCTTTGGATCTATGCTTTTTGGCTAATGGGCTCATCTCTATCGGATAGTCCGTGATATAAGTTGGCTGTATCAGATTGTGCTCCACTTTCTCTCCAAATATTTCATCGATCAGCTTTCCTTTTCCTAGGCTAGGGTCTACCGCGATGTGCAGATCCTTGCACACTTGTCGCAAGGCCGCTTCATCCATATCTGAAATGTCTATGCCCGTATACTCTTTGATAGAATCATACATCGTCAATCTTCTGTAAGGCCCTGCAAATTCCACCGTATTTTCACCGATCTTTACTGAAGTCTCTCCATTCACTTCTTTGGCGATGTACTCCAGACAGTTTTCTACCATCTCCATCATCCAGATATAATCTTTGTAGGCGACATAGATTTCCATCATGGTAAACTCAGGATTGTGCGTCCTATCCATCCCCTCATTCCTAAACATTTTCCCAATTTCGTAAACCCCATCAAAACCACCTACAATCAGTTTTTTCAGATACAGCTCGTTTGCGATTCGCATATACAATTCCATATCGAGCGTATTGTGATGCGTAGCGAAAGGACGCGCCGCAGCTCCACCATGTATCGGTTGCAAGATAGGCGTCTCTACTTCCATCCATCCGTGACTGTCAAAAAACGAACGCATCGCACGGATTAGTTTATTTCTCTTTAGAAAAACAGACTTCACCTCCTTATTGACTACCAAGTCAACATAGCGTTGTCTGTATCTCAACTCCGGGTCTGTAAATGCATCGTAGGTATTTCCTTCTTTATCCACCTTTACTATAGGTAGATTTCGCAGAGACTTACTCAAAAACTTCAACGAACTTACCTTGATTGATACCTCGCCAGTTTGCGTACAGAACAACTCTCCTTCTACCCCTATAAAATCTCCAATGTGCAATTGCTTCACTATGCTATCGTGCATAGCGATCTCTTCTTCCGATTCACCGATCGCCCCTTTTTTCATGTACAGCTGTATGCGCCCATAAGAATCTTGCAGCTTCGCAAACGGTCCGCGCTGACCCATAAACCGCCCGCCGATACTGACTGTACCATTCTTTGCATATTCACTGACTCCTTTGATGCGAGCTGCAGCTAATAAATCTTCAAGGCTACCGACCTCATTGCCGTCCTCCGTAGCAATCGAATCGCTTAACGAAAACTGACTCGTAAAGTCTTCACTTGCGCTCAGGTTAGCCGCTTTAAATTTATTTTTCAATATCAGTTCCATCATAAGCGCGCCCTTATCTGCCCCTACATTTTGGATAGTAGACAAGTATTCAGAAAGTTGGCGTTTATAGTCTGCAGTAGTATAATCCGTGGTTTTAAAATTGACCTCAAAGCGTGCTGCAGGATAAGGGTTCACACCCATTTCCTGTAGTTGCTCCATGGATTGTCTACGTACTACTTCTTGTTCGCTGAGTTGCATATTGATTTATTTTAGCGACTTGGGACATCGTGAGCGCCCAAACCTTATTAATGGAGCCCAAAATTATCAAATGATGCACAATTTTCGACTTATTTGAGAATTAACTTTCACATATTATATCTGTCCTTGGATTCCAATTTTTATATAATTAACTTTGAATGAAGAGGATAGTACCGATTAGTAAGGTATTAAACACTCATTGAATAAACATTTTTTGACATATGGGCCTACCCTGTCAAGCCTCCTATCGTCGTTTGTCAGGGTCGCTATGTTTCGTAGCTCGCTATTCGCTCGGTCCCTCTGCTGCCTATCGGCTTGCTAGGGACTACCGATGCCTGCACCGGTACTACTGCACAGCGCTAGTCCAAGCATTGAATTTAGATTTTGGAGAAAACACTACAGAACTATATCCGGACACTTGTACTATTCTTTTGCCTGGGTACTAATCTATTCGCGCAGTGCCCAGAAGAAGATATTAATTTCTCTGATGATCCAAATGTAGTGGACTGTGCAGGCACCTTTGACTTCAATGGTCAGCTTTGTCCAGGAGACCAAATCTTTTTTAACCTCGAACAGGATATCCTAGTTCCGCCAAATACCCAGATCAATTGGTACAAAGACACCGACTCCAATGTAGACCCTATTCCAGCCAACTTCATTGGTACTTCTGAAATCACAGCAAATCCTTCTACAGTAGCTCCTTGTAGTCCATGTCCAGAGTTATTAGGCATTATGGTAGACGCATGTCAAGGCCAACAACCTAATGCCAACTTTGGTGCAGAACCTAATAATGAATTCGTCGTTATTGGTTCAGGAGGAGGATTTAACACCAGTGAAATTTTCTTAGATTTAGCGATTGGCAACAACTTTGAACCTGGAGGCACAGCCCCTGGCTCAAATGCCGACATAGGTGTTGGACAACCATGCACTATTACCACTCCTTCCACAAATATTATTTCCAATGTATTGCAGTCCGTTAGTTGCGTTGATGTTTTTGCGGCAGGACCGAATACCGATATTCCTGCAGGTGCCATATTTTTATTATTTACCTCTTGCACTGCGACACCTTTTTACGACTTTGAGGAGCTATGTGCAAACGGAGCACCTATTTATATTGGACAAAGCACATGTTGTAGAACCATAGGTGCTTTCACCAATGGTTCAGATTCAGGTTTTAGAACTACTATTCTTGAATTTGATTGTGGTTGCAATTCTTCTATTACACATGATACTGGAAATCCTATATTGATGTCTATTCCACCAACCTCAGGTGGCGGAATTGTGTACTTCGATATAAATGATAATTTAGTGTATGAATCTACAAACTGTGTAGCGCCTCCAGTAAATGTCATTCCACTCCCATCAGTAACTTCAAATGTATCTCCATATACCTATACAGTTTCCCCAGATGATTGTGGTAATACCATCACTATACAAGGAGTACTCACTCCGACCTTTGATGGCTGTAATGATGCAATGACTGCCACCTTTGAATTTACCGTAGCATGTGAAACACCTGATCTAGGAGAGGCGGAAATCTGTGTTGGTCAAACGATAAACTTAGATGACTTATTAGATCCAAATTACTTAGATGGGTTTTGGTTTGACAACTCTGGTCAGCTTATGGAGTTTACTGCTACCGAAACTGGAGATCAAGAAATCAACTTTTTCTCTACCGATTGCTGCGTACTACAAACTTCGACGACCATCACTGTGACGGAAGGAGAAACTGTAATGACCGTAACAGATACCACATTATGTCCAGGCCAATCAGAGATAGACTTAGATGGATTGATCCTAGAAACGACAATCCCTATGGGAGAATGGAGCGGAGACGGCGTCACTGGCAATAACTTTGACCCAGCAGGTTTTCAAGATGAAACGGTATCCGTATTTTTCACTCCAGAAGAATGTGGTCCTATGTCAGAGGTAAATATTATTATCGCCGCTGCTCCAGAATTGATGATCAACGCGACCATCTGCGCCTCCAACTCAATCACTATAAATGGAGAAGTCTATGATATAAACAGAAGTACAGACACCCAACTTATTCCAGCTATGACTGGCTGCGATACTGTAGTAAATATTCAGATTAACTTTTTGGACCAACCTGAATCTATGCTTGTAGATTCAATTTGTATGGATGGCGAGCTCATGGTTGGAGATTCTACTTTCAATATGGATAAGTTGAATGGAGAGGTTATATTTTCAGGCGCTTCTGTAGAGGGTTGCGACAGTATCGTTTTTGTGAACCTAAACATCATAGCTCCAGTACCTCCTACCAATATCATCAGGTCCATTTGTCCAGGCGAAACCTTTGAAGTGGCAGGCACCATTTATGACCAAGATCTACTATCGGGTACAGAAATAATAAAAGCAGTCAACGGTTGTGATAGCACCATCAATGTGATGCTAACCTTACGAGAGGACGCGACTAACGAGATCAATGTCAGCCTTTGTGCAAATCAAGATACCACCATCAACATGATTACCTATTCTGAGACCAATCTCGGTGGAAGAGATACCATTGCCAATGGAGCACTCAATGGCTGCGATAGTATTTTGGTGGTCAATATCGAAATCCTCCCAGCGGTAATAGGCCCAACCATAAACATGGAAATTTGTCGAGGGGACAACACTGAGTTTGTTTTTGATAACGAAACATTTAATGAAGACAACTTGACCGGAATGGGGATACTACCCGCAGCGAATGGTTGTGACTCCATTATTCCAGTAGAGCTTATTCTTGTAGAAAATATTTCAGGCCCTGACTTTTTTAGATCTCTTTGTGAAGACTCGAATTTTTCTGTCACTTTTGGCGCTGATACTTTTGACAGTAGCAATCCAACAGGTACTGCTAGAATTCAAGCCAGCAATGGTTGCGACTCTGTATTTCTAGTCAACCTCATTTTTAATGGCGACATTATAGGCGAAGACTTTGAAACCTCTGAATGCAGTGGCTCTGGATTTGAAGTAACTTTTGGATCTCAAACTTTCAGCGAAATGAACCCTACAGGAATGGCTACTCTGCAAACTGCTGAAGGTTGTGATTCTACTTTCAACGTAGTCTTGACCTTCCAGGATGAGGTGCAAGGGCCTGACTTCACAAATACAGATTGTGCGGGCAGTGGTTTTGCCGTTACCTTCGGGAGCAGCACTTTTGATGAGACCAATCCCATGGGGATGGCTACCATTCCTTCGGCGGCGGGTTGTGATTCTACCTTCAATGTCGTCTTGACTTTCCAGGATGAAGTGCAAGGGCCTGACTTCACGAATACAGATTGTGCAGGCAGTGGTTTTGCAGTTACTTTTGGGAGTAGCACTTTTGATGAAACCAATCCGATGGGACTGGCTACCATTCCTTCTGCAGCAGGATGTGACTCTACTTTCAATGTCGTCTTGACTTTCCAGGATGAGGTGCAAGGACCTGACTTTACAAATACGGACTGTGCGGGTAACGGTTTTGCCGTTACGTTCGGAAGTACCACTTTTGATGAAACCAATCCCATGGGGCTGGCTACTCTTCCTTCTGCGGCAGGATGTGATTCTACCTTTAATGTCGTCTTGACTTTTGGGCAAGAAACAGAAAGTGTTATTGAAGATAACTTCTGCTCTGGGCAAAACGCCCAAGTAACAGTTGGTACTCAAGTATTCGACGAAACAAACCCAATGGGTAGTGTAAGGTTAGACAACCAAAATGCTCAAGGATGCGACTCTATCGTCATAGTCAATCTCAATTTTGAAAATATCAATTTTGAGCTGCTCGGCAATGAGGCCATTTGCAGCGGAGATACTGCTGTCTTAAACATAGTAACTAACTCAACTGATATTTTTGATCTAACGCTTAACGATTCTAATGGAAATGAAACCACCTTTGAGGATATTCAAAATGGATCGATGATAGAAGTTAGCCCACAAAGCACCATGACTTTCTTTGTGAGTAATATCACTGGAATAGCTTGCGAGCTTGATCTAGCGGACTTGTTTTTAGAAATAGAAGTGAGCAATATCGAGGTAGATATCATGGCGGGTGACGTAGATGGACAACCACTGTCATGTACAAGTGCTAATGATGCTACGTTGGAGGCTATCGTCATTGGAGCCATTGGCGAGGTAAACTATTTGTGGGATCAAGGAGCACAGACCTCTACCCTAGAAAATCTGGGTGTAGGAACATACAGCGTCATTGTGACCGATGAACTGGGCTGCACAGATACAGAGACTATAGAACTTCAATCTCAAGATTCTGTAAGTATTGACTTTATCGCTGAAGCATCATTGTGCGATGCGAATGTTGGTACGATTACTATTTTTGACATTACACTCAGTAATGAGAATGGATTCTCTCTATTCTTAGACGACATATTGGCTCCCATCTCTAATTTAGAATTTCCTGTATCTTTTACGACCAATGGCGGAATGCACGAACTGGTAGTGATAGATGACGGAGGGTGTAGATGGGTAGAAGAATTTGAAATAGTCAATGTAGACCCTAATGAACTTATAATAGAACAACAAGATCCCTTTGTGATAGAATCTGGAGGGTCAATTGCCTTAGACATCAATGCGAATTTTGTCATAGACAGCATCTCATGGTCTGCTTCTGATGCTTTGAGCTGTACGAATTGTCTAAACCCTATAGCATCTCCCTTAAACACGACCCTATTTAGAGCTGAGGTTTTTGATATCCAAGGATGTAATATTTTCACCAACGTAACGGTGATTGTAGATAAAGTACAAAACGTCTACATTCCAAATATATTCAGCCCCAATGAAGATGGCTTCAACGATCAGTTCTATGTATTTGGTAATGTTGAAGTAGCTCAGGTAAGAGAATTTCATATCTATGATAAATGGGGTAACCAAGTATTCACCGCCGAGAATATTCCTGCCAATGATCCCGCTTCTGGTTGGGATGGAAAATATCGTGGCGAACGAATGCAACCTGGTGTCTTTGTATACTATGGAATCATAGAATTTATCGACGGTAGCGAGCTCTTTATAGAAGGAGATGTCACACTGATCAAATAGAAAAACCAAATATGCGTCAATTTTACTTTTTAGTAGGAATACTGTGCCTATGCCTAAGCTGTTCCTCTAACCAGCATGCCGATCTGGTCATCATGAACGGCAATATTCATACAGTGTCTACTGATACCCCAAAGGCTACATCCCTTGCGGTCAAAAATGGAAAAATAATTGCACTTGGTGAGCAAGTGGATATGGAGACCTACCTTGGAGAGGAGACTAAAACTATTGACGCCCAAGGCAAATTTGTCATGCCCGGTTTGATAGAAGGGCACGGACACTTTTCAGGTATGGGAAAGTCATTGGTAAATATCAACTTATTAGATACTAAGAGTTGGGAAGAAGTCATCGAAAGAGTAGCTGCCAAAGCGAAGACCCTACAAAAAGGAGAATGGATAGAAGGCAGAGGCTGGCATCAAGAAAAATGGGACTCTATCCCACTGCAGAATGTACATGGGTATCCGTTTCATGATCGCTTGAGTGAACTTACCAAAGATAATCCTATCATCCTCAAACACGCCAGTGGACACTCCTTGTTCGCCAATAAAGCTGCGATGGATATTTCGAAAGTAAGCATAGAAACTGGCAATCCAGCGGGTGGTGAAATTGTAAGAGACAAAGATGGATATGCCTTGGGTGTATTTGAAGAAAGAGCGATGCAGCTCATCCAGAACTCTTATGATGAATATCTAGAAGGTATCCCTGAGGAGAAAAAATATGCACTATGGATAGAAGGAATAGAGAAGGCCCAAGAAAAGTGTTTGGCCAATGGCATTACTTCTTTTCAAGATGCGGGGTCTACTTTCAAAGAAATTGAATATTATAAGTCATTGGCGGACAATGGTGATCTAGACATTCGATTGTGGGCCATGATTAGACATCGCTACGAAGACATGAAAGGCAAGCTTTCCCAGTTTCCCATAATTGAGAGAGGGAATGGTTTCTTTACGGTCAGAGCTATCAAGTCGGAGATAGATGGCGCCCTAGGAGCCTTTGGTGCTTGGTTGTTAAAACCTTATAATGACAAGCCTAGTTTTGAAGGGCAAAATACGACACCTATCACTGAGGTAAGTAGTATTGCCAAATTAGCTAAAGAGCACGATCTACAACTATGCGTACACGGCATCGGAGATCGCGCCAATCGCTTAATTCTAGATTTGTTTGAAGAATACATGCCTGAAAAAGGATATGAAAATGGAAGCCGTTGGAGAGTAGAGCATGCGCAACATCTACATCCAAAAGACATTAAACGCTTCCATGAATTGGGGGCGATTGCTTCTATGCAAGCGATACACTGTACTTCTGATTCTCCTTTTGTAGAAAAACGCTTGGGTCATCAACGGAGTAAAGAGGGAGCCTATGCCTGGAGATCCCTGCTAGATAGTGGTGCGCGCTTAGCCAATGGTACGGATGTGCCCGTAGAAGATATTAGCCCTATAGATTGTATCTACGCTGCGGTCACCAGAAAACGAAAAGATACTGGCTTTGAATTTTATACCGAGCAAAAAATGACTCGCACTGAAGCCATCAAGTCTTATACTTTGGATAACGCTTTTGCTGCTTTTGAAGAAGATCAAAAAGGATCATTAGAAATAGGTAAACTTGCGGACATCGTCATTTTATCTAATGATTTGTTAAGCTGCACTGACGAAGAAATTTTAGAGACTAAAGTATTGTATACTATAGTAGATGGGGAGATAAAATATCAAGCAAATAAATAAAGCTCCATTTCGTTTAAATCCTATGATGAATAAAATTACTTTTTCTATTGCTTGCTTTTTTGTGTGGCTCACTGTATTCGCACAAAACAAAACGGCCAACGACTATGTCCCACCTTATACCAGTGAGGTATTCTTTGGTACCAATATGGGCTATTTTCCTGGCTGGACTGATGAAGACCTAGCCACTATATCTAAAGGAGACCCCGCCAAAAATGTCGAAGGTATTGGTTCAGAAACATTGAGGCCAGCGCTGTTTGGACACTTTTTAGAAAAGTGGGGCTATGAAGCTAGAATCGATGCATTCAAATATTATCAATCAATTGGTATTAAGGATATTGTTTGTTTCATTGGTGAGCCCTCTGAGGAACAAAGAGAAAGAACTATTTATTGCGACGAAACTGGTCCGTCTAATCACTATAGAAATCTATACGAACCCATTTGGGACAATGGTGAAAACGGGACTCCAGTAAATGATAAAAATGACTTCGCCCTCTACGTCTACAAAACAGTGAGCCTGTATAAAGACTATGTCAAAATCTGGGAAATATGGAATGAACCCGATCTGGCGGATAGAGACTTTAAGGGACATTCTCTTGCTCCTCCTGGGACAAGCGGCAGTTGGTGGGATAACAACCCTGACCCCTGTGAATATAAAATGAGGGCACCTGTTTTTCATTATATCCGAACCTTGCGTATAGCCTATGAGGTCATCAAATCCGTCCAACCAGAGGGACTGGTAGCTACTGGAGGAGTAGGTTATCCATCCTTTATGGATGCGGTTTGTAGGAATACAGATAATCCAGAAGACGGAAGTGTCACTAGTGACTACCAACTACAAGGTGGCGCCTACTTTGATGTGCTCAGCTTTCACTGCTATCCTCACATAGACGGTAGTCTCAAAAAGTGGAACATGAGTAAATTTAAACACGACTTATTTAGGCATACCGATAAGGCTGCACAGGGAGTTGTGGATGCCAAAAATAGATTTAAAAAAGTCTTACACACTTACGGATACGACGGCAATAAATATCCTAAAAAACACTGGATACTCACCGAAGTTAACATTCCTAGAAAATCTTTTAATGATCAGTTGGGTAGTGATGAGGCGCAGCGAAACTTCACTATAAAATCTATGGTGCTCGCTAAACGAGAAAATATAAGACAATATCACATCTACAATCTTGCAGAAGCTTCTCCACATGATATGCAAGTAAACCTGACGGAGTTCAATACCATGGGGGTATACAAGTCTCTACTCAATGTACCTAAATATAAAATGACTTTGACCGATGGAGGTATTGCATATAAAACTGCGGCTCAATTATTAGGCGGTATGCAGTATGATTATGATAAGAGCGCATCGATGGGCCTGCATAGTAAAATCGATGGCGGTGTTTTTTCTGATGATCTAGGTCGAAGTGTAATGGTTGTATGGGCCAAGACTAGTAAAGACAACAGTGAAGAAGCTAGTGCAGAATATACCCTGCCCGCTGCGTGGAATAGTCCTAGAATGAGTATCGCCGAATGGGACTATGGTAAAACAAAAAAATTGAAAGCAGTAGATACAGATATTATCTCCTTAAGCGCCTCTCCTATTTTTATCTTGGCATCGGATGTACAAAATACGAGTCGTGCTTATGCTCCGCTCGAGGTCATGCAAAATATTTCGGAGCAAGAAATCACAATTCATTATATGGTCGAAAAGCCGGCTTTTATAGATCTAGACATCATCAATAAAAATGGCAAACGAATCAAGTCTGTCTTGGATCAAAAAGAAGTCAATCTAGGTAGGCAAAGCCTCCAAGTGTCTAAGAAAGCTATCCCTTCTGGAGTTTATTTTGTCAGGTTGATTATTGCGGACAAGGTAATCACGGAGCGTATTGTGGTACAGTAAAAACGTTACGTATTCATACATACCTATATATCATCTGGATGTTCAGAAATATCATATTGCGTTGAGTAAAAATAATCTACATCTTTAAATGATTACACCATATTTAATCTTATTGCTTTAAAACGGGGTGATTCTTAGACTCAATTTGTCATGATTTTTAAAAGAAAATCACGCCAAATTGGCTCTTGCCGCATTAATTCCCAGGGGTTGCCACCCTGGGCTATAGTATTACCACCCCCCGAAAAAAATCGGGGCAAGCTCTCCGGGGTTCTTCTCTTACTTCTGAATATCCCTATCATCTGGTCTATGGAGAATAATAACTATTCGAATTTAATAGGTCTAATTTAAGGACTTTTTAATCCACTGACTCTAGAGAGGTAGGATTCAAAATTTAGTACTTTTGCGTGAGGGATCGACAGGGCGGCTCTTTTTGGGAGCCGGTCCCGATTTTTTCCCAATCGGGACGGAAGCCGAACGGCGGACCCCGAAAGAGCCCGACCCCACGCGAGGCTTAGTGCATGGGCCTAGGGGGCACGCCCAAAAAACCTATAAAAAAAACATCTAGCAAAGTAGCATGAAATTAAGTACTCAAGAAATTGCTCAAGTCTTAAAGCATGAGGCAGCACCACAAACTGGTATCCTTCGGCATGTCTTGATAGATAGTCGACAGATTGTACAAGCGAAGCAAACTTTGTTTTTTGCACTAAAAGGTAGGTATACCGACGGGCATAATTTTATTGATGAATTGTATAAAAAAGGGGTGCGAAATTTTGTAGTACAAAAAGTGCCTACACATAAAAAATATGTGAAAGCTAATTTTTATACAGTCAAAAATACTGTCCAAGCTTTGCAAAAAGTAGCGGCCTACTATCGTAGTAAATTGAGCACTAATATAATCGCGGTCACTGGAAGTAATGGAAAAACGGTGGTCAAAGAATGGCTAGGGAGTATGCTCCAACAGATAGCAGCAACAGCCAAGAGTCCTAAGTCTTACAATTCGCAAATCGGGGTACCGATGTCGGTATTTCAGATCGAAGCAACAGATAAATATGCCGTGCTAGAAGCGGGTATTTCAACAGTGGGCGAAATGCAAAAACTGCAAAAAATAATCAAACCAAATCTTGCCATCTTGACCAATATTGGTTCTGCGCACGACGAGGGATTTTCTGATAGAGTGACGAAGGTGAAAGAAAAGTTGAAACTTTTCAAAGGGGTAAAAAGTGTGCTTTATAATGTAGATCAGAAATGGGTGAAGCACCTTTTTCTCAGCAAGAGGGTGACAAAATATACATGGAGCACAAAAAGTAAGGCATTTATTTCAAAAGTGAAATTTAGGAAACAGGGGAATAAAACGGGAGTGCAATTGGAGTGTGCAGAGAAGCAATATCACTTTGATCTGAACTTTACAGACGATGCTTCTATAGAAAACTGCATGCACTGTATCACTGCTGCCATGGCCATAAAAATGCCTACAGAGAAAATACAAACGGGTCTCGATGAACTGTACTCCCTGGAAATGCGCTTGCAGATGCTGGATGGAGAAAATCAATGTACCCTGATTAATGATGCCTATACTGCAGACATTGAATCACTGACGGCAGGCTTGCACTTCCAAGATCGTCAGCATGCTGGAAAGCGTAAAACGGTCATCCTATCTGACTTTTTGCAAACGGGCAAAGGGACGGATAAATTATATGCTCAAATAGCCAGATTGCTCGAAGATAATAGAGTCAAAAAAGTAATCGGTATAGGTAAGGAGGTATTGATACTAGACCAGCTATTGGGACAGAAAACAGAACGCTACTTTTTTGACAGTACTGAGGCTTATCTTAGGCATCTAGAAAGTAAAAATCATCTCCAAGAGATCATCTTGGTAAAAGGGGCGCGTCGTTTTCAATTTGAGAAAATCATAGAGCAACTAGAGAAGCATATGCATGAGGCTAGTCTGCAAGTAGACCTCAGCGCCATCTCGCATAATGTGCACTTCTTCAAAAATAAACTCAAGAAAAATACGAAGCTGCTCGCCATGATAAAGGCATCCGGATATGGAACCGGTGCTATCCAAATAGCAGGTCTTCTCGAAAAATCTGATGTCGACTATTTTGGTGTGGCCTATGTAGACGAAGGCATCGCCCTGCGTAAAAAAGGAATCCGCAAACCTATCATGGTGCTGAATACGCATGCTGCTTCATTCAAGTCCTTACTGCAATATGGTCTGGAGCCTGAGATTTTTTCGAGGAGTCAACTAGAGGAGTTGATGGCATTCTTATCTCCACATCAAGAGATAAAAATACACTTGAAAATAGACACTGGAATGCATCGATTGGGATTTGTAAAAAACGAATGGAAAGCCCTTTGTGATCTCCTACTACGTGCCGGTCATCAAATAAAAGTACAAAGTATCTTTACGCACCTCGCCGCGAGTGATGTGGCTGGGGAAGATGCCTTTAGCAAACAACAAATAAAAGAATTTGATCAAGCGTATCGGTTTATCACAAAGCGAATCAAACACAAATGTGATCGCCATGTGCTGAACACTTCAGGTATACTACGGTTTCCACAGTATCAGTATGAGATGGTACGCTTGGGCATAGGTTTGTATGGGATAGATCCAACGCAAGAAAACCAGCATGCACTTATGGAGGTATTGTCTTTTAAAGCCTCCATCTCCCAAATAAAATATCTCCAAAAAGGGGATACTATTGGATATAATCGCAAAGGAAAGGTGAATAAAGGCAAGAAAATCGCAATTATAAACGTTGGCTACGCGGACGGTCTATTGAGAAAGGCGGGCAACGGCCGGTTTACAGTCTTGGTCAATGGACAGGAAGCACCTACTATAGGCAATATATGTATGGATATGAGCATGATAGACATAAGCAAAATACCGAATGTGGCAGTAAATGATGAAGTCATACTCTTTGGCCATAGCCATCCTGTCCAGCATTTATGCAAGGCATTGGACACCATCCCATACGAGGTATTCACAGGAGTGTCAGAAAGAATAAAACGAGTTTACAATCTTGAATGAATGCACTCTGAAAACTAACGAAACCCTAAAATGTCTCTTTTGGCGATATTTTACCTTTTTTCAATCCACTGATGCTAAGGCACGCCAACAAGTTGTCGCACAAGCACGCCAACAAGTTGTCGCACAAGCATTACTGTATCTCAAAAAAGTAAAATCTCATCCAAAATAGCTCATTTTTTGGAAACCGTTAATTTCCAAAGTGCACTCAAAGAATAAAATCACTAAATTTGAGCAAGCGATAAAATCTTACGCTTAACAACACTGAATGAACAAAGACAAACATAAATTAAAGATGAAATATTTAAGTTACATTATTTTCTTTTTTGCTACGAGTCAGATCATGGCACAGGCTGACAATGATGTATTATTCACTGTAGCGGATTCGCCTGTATATGTAGGGGAATTCAAATACATATACGAAAAGACAAATCAGGGCGAAGCAGACTACTCCAAGGCATCAGTAGAAGAATACTTGGAGCTGTACAAAAAATTTAAGCTCAAAGTCGTTCGTGCAAAAGATATCAAACTCGATACCATCGCCTCACTGCAAAGAGAGCTGGAAGGGTACCGCAAGCAATTGGCCAATTCTTATCTCATAGATAAGGAAGTGACGGAGCGCTTGATGAAAGAGGTCTATGAGCGGAACAAAATGGATGTGAATATCAGCCACATCATGATACAAGTCCCAAAGGAAAGCACACCTCAAGATACACTCGCGAAATACAACAAGATCATGGGTATTTGGAAGCAACTTCAAAATGGAAAACGTTTTGAGGAAATGGCCAGTCAGTCAGAGGATAAGGCTTCTAAGGATAAAGGCGGAAATTTGGGATACATCAATGCGATGCTGCCGAATGGTTTCTACAACATGGAAACTGCTGCCTACACTACTCCTGTCAACTCTTTCTCTAAGCCATTTAGAACTAGAGTGGGATATCATATCGTAAAAAATAATGGGACGCGTGAAGCTAGAGGGCAAATGGAAGCTGCGCATATTTTGATCAGAACTTCAACAAATCCCATTCCAGGCAGTCCAGATCCTAAGTCTATTATAGATGGCATTTATAATGGTCTACGCGGGGGAACACCCTGGGAAGAAATGGTAAAAAGATCTGAGGACAAGTCTAGTATTGACAATGGCGGTTCGTTGGGTAAGTTCGGTATTGGCAGATTTGCACCTGATTTTGAAGATGCTGTCTTTGCCTTAGCGGAGGACGGAGATTTCTCAAAACCTATCCAATCACCGGCTGGGTGGCACATCGTAAAACGCATAAAAAAGTATCCGCAACTTTCTTACAAAGAAGAGAAAGGAAAGCTTCAAAATAAAATCAAAAAAGATTCTCGTTATCAAATAGCACAGGATGCTATGCTGGCTCGAATCAAAAAAGACAATAATTTTAAGGAATACAGAGACGTAACAGACAGATTTAGAAACAGTTTGAGCGATGAGTTTACTACCTACCGTTGGAAAGCAAATCCTAAACCAGTGAATAAGGTTATTTTTGAGATTGGGGATGATAACTTTGTTTTGTCTGAGCTAGAGGAATTTCTTGAACAGTCCAGTAGAAAGCGGCAACGCATCGGAAGAAATGGCGAAGTGAAAGCGACTTTTGATCAACTCTACAACGACTTTGTGAAAATAAAAACCTTGGAATATGAGGAAAAGCAGTTGGAGAAAAAGTTTCCAGAATTCAGATACTTGATGAAAGAGTACCAAGAAGGTATTTTGCTTTTTGAAGCGACTAAGACAGAAATATGGGATAGAGCTTCTCAAGATTCTGTGGGCTTAGCAGCATATTATAACAAAATAAAAGATCACGATAAGTACAAATGGAAAGAGCGTGCTGAAGTTTCGTTTTATAGTATCAAGCCAGAGGCTAAAGATAAGTTGAACAGTATCCGAAAAATGGCTGCCAAAAAAACGACGACCGCTGTCCTAGAAAAGTACAATACGGGCGACAACAAAATTATAACGGTTAGAAGAGACCTATTTGAAAGAGGAAAAAATAAGGTGATAGATGATATGGGTTGGAAAATAGGCGCTCTATCGGAAGTAGAGATAAACAAGCAAAACAATTCCATGAACTTCTTGAAAATTGAAAAAATTATTCCTGTGGAAGGAAAAACATTGCAAGAAGCAAGAGGATTTGCTGTAGCTCAATATCAAGACTACTTAGAAAGACAATGGCTAACTGATTTAGCAGAATCTTACAAAATAGTAGTCAACCAAGATGTACTAGACAAGATGATAAAGTAGTATGGTTGGAGTTGGTAAAGTATGGTCCTATAGTATTTTCTTACTGCTCATAGCAGCGTGTCAACCAAAAGGGAACCAATCCGAAACCTCAAAGGCGAGGGTGCTCGCTCAAGTTTTCAACAAGCAATTGCTTGAAACAGATCTGGATGGCATACTCCCTGAGAATTATAAGCCAGAGGATAGTACCATGATCTACAATGCGTACATTGAAAATTGGCTACGGGATGCAGTCTTGATGCACGAAGCTGAGCAAAAAATATCACAGAATATAGATATTGACCGGCTAGTAAAAGACTATAGATCCACGCTGATCCTACATAACTATGAAGAAGTCATAGTAGAGACGGCGCTTGACTCCACCATATCAGAGGCTGAGTTAAACCAATTTTATGAAGAGAACAAGGGCAACTACCAGCTGAAAGAATCACTGGCTCGTCTATGGTTTATGAAAATCCCTATCAATGCCAATGAAATAGGCCAGGTAGACCTTTGGTGGCAGAGCGAAGACTTAGATGATCGGCTAAATCTTATTGAATATTGTAATACTTACGCCGAGATTTACCACTTGGATAAAGAAAAATGGTATGAACTAGCAAAAATTAAGCGGCATATACCAACTAAATTGACTCCATTAGGCACTTTTACACAGAAAGGAGCCAACATTACTGCCTCAGATGAGCGATACAAATACTATCTTCGCATTTTTGAACTCATTCAGAAAAATGAGGCTCCTCCGAAAGAATATATAGAGGAAAAAGCAAGACAAGTCATATTGCAAAAAAGGAAGTCTCTATTGCTCAAAGAGCACAAAGAGAATTTATACGAAAAAGAAATAAATAACGTAAAAGTATTCACCCAATGAAATATTTTATCACAGGACTTTTGTTCATTTTACCCCTTGTTATTTTTGGGCAACGTGAAAAGATTGATGACATCGTCGCTCAAGTTGGCGAAGAAATCGTTTTGCTTTCAGAAATTGAGGAGCAGTTTGCGCTGGCAGCGGCACAACAAGGCACCGAAATACCTGCCGAGGCGAAATGCGGAATTATTGATCAGTTGCTATCTCAAAAGCTCATCTTGAATCAAGCAGCATTAGATAGTATAGTGGTAGCAGACGAAGAGATAGAAACCCAACTCAATGCGCGAATTGATAGAATCTTAGGATTCATGCAAGGTGATGTATCTCAGTTTGAGGCTTACTATGGAAAATCAGTCAATGAGGTAAAGGCTGAATTTCGACAAGATCTCAGAGCGCAAATTACCACTGAACGAATGCAAGCGATTATCTTAGGCGAGGTGAAGATTACACCTGCGGAAGTGAAGAACTTTTTTAGTGAAATTCCTGTGGACAGCTTACCCTACTTCAACTCAGAAGTAGAGCTAGGAGAAATCGTGTATAAACCTAAGATCAATAAAGAGGAACGTCAGAAAGCCATGGATAAAGCCCAAGGCATCAGAGATCGTATCGTAAAAGAAGGTGAAGATTTTGCAGAATTAGCTGGCATCTATTCTGAAGATCCAGGATCTGCTAAGCTTGGTGGAGATTTGGGCTGGGCCAAAAGAAATACTTTTGTTCCAGAATTTGAAGCTACTGCATACACCCTAGAAAATGGTGAAATCTCAGAATTGGTAGAAACTGATTTTGGTTTCCACATCATACAGCTCATCGAGCGTAGAGGAAATAGTGTCAAGGTGAGACACATCTTAATCTCACCAGAGATTACGGAAGCGGATTTGGACTTAGCTTATTCTACTGTGGAGGAATTTAGAAATGAGATTGCTGTAGACAGTATTTCATTTAGTCGTGCGGTAAAAAAATATGGCGACGAAAATCAACAGAGCTACAATAATGATGGCATCATGGTCAACCCTGCTACCGGCAATGGATTTTTTGAAATTGGTGATTTGGAGCCAGACATCTATTTTGCTATTGACACCCTTGAAGTAAATGAAATGACTGCGCCGATGAAATTTCAAGCGCCCAATGGAGAGACGATGTTTAGACTTGTTTTATTAAAGAGTAGGACACAGCCACACAAGGCGGATTTAGCATTGGACTATAGCCGAATTCAAAAGGCAGCTTTGGAATCCAAGAAAAGTGTTTTTATCACCAATTGGGTAGAGGAAAAAATTGGCTCTACGTATATTGAGTTTGAAGATCCCTATGGCACTTGTCAACCCGTGATTGAACGCTGGGTCAAATAGATAGACTCGTACAAAAAAAGCCCTTGCTCAACTTCGTTGAGCAAGGGCTTTTTTTGTTTAAGAATGTAGGAATGTTCAGAAATATCATATTTCGTTGAGATAAAACATTCTACATATTAAGATCTCTAAATGATTGCACCATTTTTAATACTATTGCTTTAAAAACGTGATGATTCTTTGACTCAATTTGTCATGATTTTTAAAAGAAAATCACGCCAAATTGGTTCTTGCCTCGTTAATTCCCAGGGTTGCCACCCTGGGCTATAGTATTATCACCCCCCGAAAAAAATCGGGGCAAGCTCTCCGGGGTTCTTCTCT
>CAKZVJ010000325.1 GCA_937923345.1 uncultured Saprospiraceae bacterium | reverse complement strand
TTGGCGATATTTTTCATTTTCTCAATCCACTGATGCTCAGGCATCACTGAATTTCGAGAATAAAAAATCTCATCCAAAATAGTTCATTTTTTGCAATCCGCTACCTTCCGGAGTGGACTCACCATTTATAATTTATAATTGTAAAAGGCATTTATAATTTACCATTTATAATTATAAAAGACATTTTTAATTCTTTTACATGTTTTTCGCCGCAGCATTTCGCAGCTTTTGGAGGAAAGGGGAGGCGAAAATAAAATCTTGGAGTAGTTCATTGTCACTATTAAGAACTTGATCTTTATTGCCAGTCCAGGCGAGGCGACCCTGATGTAGGAGCGCGATATTGTCACCGATCTCCATCACAGAATTCATATCATGGGTATTGATAACAGTGGTGATATTGTTTTCAACCGTGATGCTCTTGATGAGTTCATCGACTACGATAGAGGTCTTGGGATCTAGCCCAGAATTTGGTTCATCGCAGAATAAATAGTCTGGTTTGAGTACAATAGAGCGAGCGATACCTACTCTCTTTTGCATGCCCCCACTGATCTCAGAAGGATACTGATGATTGGCACCATTTAGGCTCACCCGGTCTAAGCAATAATTGACGCGATCCAGTTTTTCCTTTTTGGTTAATTTGGAAAACATGTCAAGCGGAAAAGAAATGTTCTGCTCCACAGTCATACTATCAAACAAAGCAGAACCCTGAAAAAGCATTCCGACTTTCATCCGAATCTCTCTAACTTGCTTTTTGTTCAGATTGACAAAGTCTGTATCTCCATACATTATCTCTCCCTTGGTAGGCTTAAATAAACCGACAAGCAGCTTGAGTAAGACCGTCTTACCTGCACCTGATCGGCCGATGATGAGGTTGGTCTTGCCCGCTTCAAAAGTATGGGTGATCCCCTTGAGTACCTCGGCGTCACCAAATGATTTGTAGATATTTTTGATAGCAATCATTGGGTAAGAACTATGGCGATGAGGTAATCAGCGAACAATATTAGGATAGAGCTAAATACTACGGCATTGGTCGAAGCATGCCCCAGCTCAATACTTCCGCCCTTGACAAAATAGCCTTGATAGCAAGATACCGTCGTCAAGATGAAAGAAAACACTAAGCCTTTGACAAACATCATGACCACATTATAGTCCACGAAAAAGGATCGAAGACCTTGTATGTACTCTTCAGAAGTCAGTAGGCCAGTAGGAACTGTAGCGATATATCCTCCAGAGTTACCAACAAATGCAGCGATCGCTACAAGTAGTGGTATAACAATGACTGCCGCAATCACCTTGGGCAAGATCAAATAGGTAGCCGTATTGACCCCCATGATCTCCATAGCATCTATGTGCTCTTTTTGACGCATCCCGCCTATCTCGGCCGCCATGTTAGAGCCCACCTTGCCCGCCAAGACGAGACAAGTAAAGGTAGGAGCAAGTTCAATGATTACGATATCTCGTACCACGTATCCGATGTAATATCTCGGCACCAAACCCCCAGACAGCTGATAGGAAAACTGCACTGCCGTCACCGCCCCAATAAATACCGCTATTAAGCAAATGATAATCAAAGAACCAATCCCAATATCATTCATCTGACGCATCGTCTCTTTGTAGTACATACTAAACTTCTCAGGGCGTGAGAAGACCGTCTTCATAAAGAGGATGTACTTGCCAAAGTGATGAAAGATGTTAAGATTACCCATGTGAAAAATTCAGATGTTTAGTTTAGATCCCTCTAAAAGAAGTCAAATTTAATTTAATTTTATTCAAAAGCGAATAATATTAACTTACGTGCGCTAATAGGAAAGGTTTGCACCAGGACTTATTCCTATTCCTTAACTTAAAAATGAGAATAGAAAATATGAAAGTAGTCGTCACAGGAGGAACAAAAGGCATAGGTTGGGCCATTATTGAAGAATTTGCGGCCCACGGCTTTGATATCGCACTTTGCAGCCGGTCAAAAGAAGATCTAGAGGAAAGAACTGCCCAGCTGACCGCCAAACACCCAAATATCAAGGTCTTGGTCCAGGCAGTCGATATGCGTCAGAAAAATCAAGTTCTCGATTTTGCAAAGGCGATCACGGAGTCGTGGGGAGATATAGATGTGGTGATCAATAATGCGGGAGTCTTTCTACCAGGCGAGATCAGCAAAGAAGAGGATGGCCAATTGGAGACCATGATAGAGACCAACCTCTACAGCGCATATTATTTTACGAGAGCCTTACTACCGATGATGACCCCCAAGAAAAAAGGACATATCTTCAATATCTGCAGTATCGCCAGTAAGATTGCATATCCCAATGGCGGTTCATATAGCATTTCGAAATTTGCACTGTTGGGATTTTCTAAAGTCTTGAGAGAAGAATTGAAAGAACAAGGAATACGAGTGACCTCTATCCTGCCAGGAGCGACTTGGTCCAACAGTTGGAAAGGCGTAGACCTACCTGAAAATCGCCTCATGCAGGCCTCCGATATCGGCAAGACTGTATACGCTGCATACTCCCTGAGTCAGTCCGCCGTAGTCGAGGACATCGTGCTTAGACCGCAGCTTGGCGATTTATAACTTTAAACTATGCCTAGAATTGAGTGTTGAACAAAGTAGAAATAATCATAAATATGAAAAGTGAAAATTTTATTCCTTATAGTCCAATTTCCTTTACAGAATCTCCAGAAGAAAGGAGTAAGCAATTTTATGACTTTATGGATAAGCGTAGATCTGTGCGCGAATTTTCGGACAAACCTATTTCTAAAGAAGTTATTGATCAGCTGATTTTGACCGCCTCCTCTGCGCCATCTGGCGCGCACAAACAGCCATGGACTTTCTGTGCAGTATCTAGTGTCGAGATCAAGAAAAAGATACGTGAAGCGGCAGAAAAAGAAGAATACGAAAACTATCATGGCCGCATGAGTGAAGATTGGTTGGAGGATTTGAAGCAATTTGGAACCGATTGGCACAAGTCGTTTTTGACCACCGCTCCCTGGTTAATCGTTGTATTTAAGAAAGCTTATGACTTGGTCGATGGTGAAAAACATAAGAACTACTACGTCAATGAATCGGTAGGATTAGCGACTGGCTTCCTATTGGCAGCGATCCATCAGGCAGGATTTGTGAGCCTCACACATACACCGAGTCCTCTCAACTTTTTGCAAAAGATACTGGACCGCCCATCCAATGAGCGCCCCTTTTTATTGATCCCCGTAGGGTATCCGGCAGACGATGCAGAAGTGCCAGCACTAGAAAGAAAAGGCCTAGACGAGATGGCTGTATTTTATGAGTAGGCTCACAATTTTTGATAAATAACATTGTAGAACACTCTTACAAAATGGAGGTTTACTTCTGCATTGATCCTCTTGTTTTTCTACTTGAGCGGGCTATTCAGATATAATGCATATACAAATATTAACAAAGGAATCTTTTCTGTCTATTTTTATAAGTAGGGCAGCCCTTTCAGGTCCCGCTATCCGCTTGTACGCAGTGCGCTGATACGTGGTTTGACCAAGCACTAGCAGCGTATTCGCTCGTCCACTCATCCACTGCTAGTGCAGGTCGCACACACATATCATCCCCCTTTGTATCGCTGCTATCGGTGCTGCGGAGTTATTTTTGGGATGTTCAGAAGTAAGAGAAGAACCCCGGAGAGCTTGCCCCGATTTTTTTTCGGGGGGTGGCCATATTAAAGCCCAGGGTGGCAACCCAGGGTTATTAGCGAGGCAAGAACCAATTTGGCGTGATTTTCTTTTAAAAATCATGACAAATTGAGTCTAAGAATCCCCCCTTTTTTATAGGAATAATATTAAAAATGGTGTTATCATTTAGAGATCTTGAGATGTAGAATGTTTTGTCTAAACGAA
>CAKZVJ010000324.1 GCA_937923345.1 uncultured Saprospiraceae bacterium | reverse complement strand
CTAAATACTCAAGACTTTTACGCATAGCCTTGTTCAAGACTCTTTTGAGTGAGGGATCGCAGCGATATGAGATGCGCTGTAGGACTATTGGGATAAGGACTGAGGACGGCTCCGACGAAAGAAGGAGACTAGTCAGGACTATATCACAAAGGACTAGAGGGTATCGAATACAAGCGTAGAGCCCGACAGTGACCGAGACTTTTTCGGCTCGTGTCAGTGGCACTCCCGCATCTTACTTTACCAATTTATAAGAAGCTTCGTTGATGACTAAAATATAGGTGCCAGGTACAAGGCTAGTGGTATTGACGGTAGTCCTGGTATCAAAATCTTCGCGGATCATGAGACGTCCCTGGAGATCTAAAATTAATAACTGGGACGCGCCCATTGCCTCCACATACAAGGTATCGTCAATGGGATTGGGGAAAAATTTATACGGCAAAGTGTTCGGCAGATTGCTGGTCGATACGGTGGGAATAATCGGGCACTCTAAATCCTCCGCTTGGCAATACGCCCTACTCACCAAAGAGCAATCCAAAATAAATGGATTGGGTTTTCCATCTTGCACTTCAGCGATTTTGAAGGTACGGTTGTATTCCTCTTCGTCCACAGGATCGGATTCATGCCAAGCGCAAAGTGTGGCTAACTGTAACTCAAAGAAATCTGGATCAGCTGCATCCGCTTCTGGCTTATACATCGTGTAAAAATAAAACATAGTTCTCGCGATGTCACCCTTGCGTGATTCACGGGGTTCAAAACGACCCTCCACTCCACGTATGCCTTCGCTGTACGCATCAATATTGTTATTGGGAATGGAGTTTATCTCATCATCTTCAAAATACCAAAGCTCCGTTTCATTGTCTTCAATTTCCGCAAATGGAAAACTCCCTCTATTGGTATTGACAAGGACTCGGCTAGGAAATAAATTGTGCAAGTCAGTATTGGCTACACCGAACTGAGCTCCCTTAGACCTAGGCCATACATGCTCCGCATTGATACCGTCACTGGATCCATCCATAAACACAAAAGTAGAAGGATCTACTCCTGCCGGAATAAAAATCCCGTGGCCCGTATACACTCCAAAAACTGTCCCACCCACATTATGAATATCACTATACATGAAATCTCTACCCTCGCCAGATGTCAACGTAACCGATGTTTTGAAATCCTCAACCAAGGCACCTAGTAAGGCGTCTCCTTCGAGCTCAGGATGTATAGGTGTCAGAAACTGGGCTCCACAAACAAAATGGATAAAGAGAAAAGAGATGAATAAGTTAATTCGCATACACCAAATTACAAAAGTAAAATCAAACAGTATGCATAATTTAAATTGGAATCTAAAAATCCCACTCTTCGGCATCTTTGAGAATCACAACGAGTCTTGTTGGATCATCTTTATTGAAAGCCAGTTTGCCTTTGAAACCGTAAGCCGAATCTATTCTAAAATTGGACTTCTTTGCATCAAACTCAATTTCAGCTACAGTTTCCATACCGGCATTGCCACAGAAATAACAAGAAGTAAACGGGAACTTAGATAGAATAATATTTTCAAAGCCATCCGTTTTAGCCGAAGATATAATGTAGCCAAGGAGGACTACCTCCTGCCCTTCTAGCGCCAATAGCTCTTGCGTAAATTTTGGTTTAAGATCGTAAGTGCCGATGTCTTCATTGAAGTATTCGTCAAATTCCAAATTGGCAAACAAACGCCACTCATTGCGTGGCTGTGCAGAGAGAGAACTAACGAAAGTCAGCATCATAATTGCAAAAAGTGTGTATATCTGCCGCATAAACCCTGATAATTTTGATTCAAAAATAGATAATCCTGCCATAAGATACTGGTCGTCGTTGAGTATTTAATCTAAGTTTATTATATCTTTAACAAAAGAATGGAATTATCTAATATGCTGTACATTATTGAAAGGCTTTTCAAGCAAATAAAAGCGTTATGCATTGCGTTTTGCATGCTATTTTATATCGCTCCTAGCTTGGGTCAAGTTGTTTTTATGTCCTCTGATTTACCAATCATGATTATTGATACAGAAGGTGCTGAGGACATTCCTGATGAACCCAAAATCGCAGCTCATATGAAGCTCATAAGCAAGGGGGCGGGTCAAAAAAATCTGGTAACAGATGATGGTAATATTTACGACGGACGCATCAGCATAGAAATTAGGGGTTCTTCCTCTGCTCAATTGTTTCCAAAGAAAGGATATGGTTTTGAAACTCAATTGGAGGATGGCTCCAATAACAATATTGAGTTGCTGGGAATGCCTGCTGAAAATGACTGGGTCCTTCATGGACCTTACAGCGATAAGTCACTAATGCGAAATGCCTTGGCGTATATTTTTGCGGGCGAAATAATGGACTATGCTCCGAGAGTACGTCATCTAGAAATGGTCATCAATGGAGAATATCAGGGTATTTATCTCTTAACCGAAAAAATAAAAAGAGATAAGAATCGTGTCGACATCAGCAAATTGACACCAGAAGACACTAGTGGTGATCAATTGACTGGGGGCTTCATTGTAAAAGTCGATAAATTCACAGGCAACAGCACAGGCTGGCCTTCCTCATTTCCATACTCCGTAGGCAGTGGGAGTCACTTATACATCTATCATGATCCAAAATTTGAAGAACTAGCACCTGTACAGCGAGAATACATTGAGGACTTTATTTTTGATTTCGAATCAGTAATGGACTCTCCAGATTTCAAAGATAGCTTGAGTGGATATTCTCAATGGATCGATGAAGATACTTTTATCGAGGGCTATTTTATCAATGAAATCAGCAAAAACGTAGACGCCTATCGATTAAGTACGTACTTGTACAAGGACAGAGATAGTATTGATTCTCGACTAAAGTTTGGCCCCGTCTGGGATTTCAATTTAGCTTTTGGAAATGCCGACTACTGCGAGGGAGGAAGCTTTAGAGGATGGAGTCATGAGTTCAATAATGTATGTCCCGGAGACGGCTACAAGATTCCTTTCTATTGGGAAAAATTATTAGATGATGAGCGCATCATTAAAAAAATACAAACACGTTGGACTGACTTGAGACAGAACAAATTTTCAAATATAAATCTTTGTCAAAAAGTCGATTCTCTCGCACTACTTCTAGATGAATCACAAGAAAGAAACTTTAATAAATGGGGTACCCTTGGGGAGTACATTTGGCCCAATGGCGCGGTTCAATATACTTATGAACAAGAGGTATCATATTTGAAAAACTGGCTTATAAACAGAGCGCAATGGATGGACATCAGTATAGATCAACTGCTCAATAGCAGCCCCTCTTTTACCCAAAAATTTGTATTGTACCCCAATCCAACTGCCAATACAATCAACTTTGATATCCCATTGACAACAAACAAAACGTATACCCTAAAGCTTTTTGACCTGAGCGGTCAACTTGTCATGAATAGGCAACTCAGAATAGAAAATCTAAGCAATAAAATAACAGATATTGACGTCAAAGGCCTTGCTGCCGGAAGTTATATTTATTCGCTCCTCCTAGACGAAGGGGTTCTAAATACAGGCATGATACAGAAAATTGACTAAATATTTAATGTGCAATTTTCAATGACCTATGTGCAATGCTGCATTGCCGTGTACAATGTACAATTTCCGTTGTAGGATTGCCAGACACAATTCGCTTACTTAGTCATAAATTTTCAACCTATCCGAAAAGAAGTACCTGCGCCTCCCCTATCAATAATTAAGACTTGAATTGAAAATTATTTTGAACACGCAAGAACTGCATTATTCATTGTTAATTATTCACTGTACAATATGGGGGTGTTCAGAAAAATTATTGCAGTATTTTTCTTGTTAATTTTTTAATTACTCATGTAGTTCGCGATTATTATAAGCTTATCTAGCGCTGGCGAAACCACCAAAGTGATCCAAAGTCAAAGCTCACTTATACAAGTCACCAAAGTCTTCTGTTGTGTCTAGTACATATGGGAGATGCTTATGGTGATCTTCCGAGAGTCGGTACAAATTCTGGTGGTTTCGCACACCCTTGAAAAGCTCATAATGATATTTACTCAACAGAAAAAGTGCTTTGATTTTTTTCTCTAAACAGCCTTTATTGTA
Source organism: uncultured Saprospiraceae bacterium (assembly GCA_937923345.1). Taxonomy (GTDB): domain Bacteria; phylum Bacteroidota; class Bacteroidia; order Chitinophagales; family Saprospiraceae; genus JALZVN01. Next base: position 5,347 of record CAKZVJ010000324.1, on the reverse strand, counting down.
AATTGATCATTCAATAATCACCATTATTTTTTAATTTTTTCCGAAAACTTCGCTTTCAATTTTTCCACTTTAGGATTGATGACGTAGGTGCAATAAGGATTCTGATTCCCGATGCGCTTGAAGTAATTTTGATGTCCCACTTCCGCGGGGTAATAATTAATCAAAGGAGAAATTTCCGTGACGATTGGGTTCGGCCACAGGTCGGAGGCATCTGCGGCTTGCATAGACTTTTCTGCGATGGCCTTTTCTGCTTCGCTCGTATAAAAAATAGCAGACCGATATTGGGGCCCTTTATCGTTGCCTTGCTGGTTAGGCGTAGTCGGATCGTGGGTAGCCCAAAATACATCCAGCAGTTCCTCAAAACTGATTACCGAAGGATCATAAGTGATGCGAATTACTTCAGCATGACCCGTCGTCTTGGAGCATATTTGTTCATAGGTTGGATTGACCACATGACCACCAGAATATCCGGACTCCACGTGCTCTACCCCTATTAAATCCTGAAATACAGCCTCTGTACACCAGAAGCACCCCCCCGCTAAAGTCGCTTGCGCTTGATTATTATTGTTCACTATATTTTAATTTAAAGAAAGCGGCGTCATCAATATTAGTCCCCGGTAAATGAGCAAAAATGCCTCTAGTACAGACGGGCCCATTGAATTTTCCGCTTATGGTTTTATCATTTTCATTCCAGTCAAGTATCTCCAATACGCCTTCGCTTTGCTTGCAGGCACTAGAAACATACACATTAAGAGACTCATCCGATTTATCATTTACGATAACGGATACATCCTTAAAAAAGGTATACACTTTAGGTTTTCCCTTCTCTACATTAGATACCGTGATGATGATTCCTTCGGAACCATGAATTGCAAGAATGCTAAGTTTGTCTTCCTCCCCATCTTTAGACAGCGATGTTTTTGTGGTATAGGTATTCGAGGTACCGTTCGCTAAAAAGTACGCAAGTTCGTTTTCATTCAGCCCCATATCGTTATACTTCTCCACACTGCAGGAAAGGGCACCAGTCATAAGGACAAACAAAATGGTGTTAAGCAAAAATCGGCTGTAATACATCTTCTGAAGAAGTTGAGTGATTTAATTTTGACATAAAAAGCCGGAGTGCTTCTTTCTTTTTTTCATCAAGTTGATAACTAATATTCTCCTCAAAGTATTTTTTCAAGTCAAAGTTGAAATCTTGCTCAGGTAAGATAAAAAGAAGTTCTGGAATATGAGATAAACCTTGTGCTAAAGCTGCATTGAAGCGCTTTATAAACGAAGGCGCTAATTTTTTATTAGAGACCCAAGCTGCAAACACAAAAGGCAAGCCCGTCATATCTTTCCAGGCTACTCCTAGGTCATAGGTAAATCTATACTTAGATTCCATCCCTATAGTTTTATCTCCTATAGCTAAGATCGCCGAGTCATCATCGATCAAGACATGCTCTATTTCATCAATTGGTTTGTACACCATTTTTTCCTTTCCCCAATACTCTTTCACCAATACCTTTGTCAATGCAGCAGAAGTACGCGAATGTGTATCCAAATATATCCTATTGATTTCTTCTATGGGATTATTGCTGTACAAGCAGACAGTCTTTACTTCACCATCACAACCGATGCAATAATCAGAAACTATGTAGTGGTGCTTGATTTGAGCGAGGGCTGCTACTGGTATGAGGGCGATGTCTACCTCATCTTTGATGAGCTTATCCGCACAGACCGCCGGTATATCTTTATGCATTTCCAATTCGTCTTCCATACCCGCTTGGATCAGTCCATAGATAAATGGCTTCGTATTGATATAGTTGACGGCTGTTAATCTTACCTTGCTCATACGGTATTCAACGCGTTTAGATGATCAACGTTGTTAGATAAGACCACTTTTAAGTGATCTCCGTCTTGCATGACCTTATATACGCCAGTATTGGCATGTTCATAGTCGTTCATATGCTTGATAGGTCTGCCTTCGATAATGCAGATAAAACAACGAATGGCGCGCCCATGCATGACCACTAGTATTTTTTCCTCCTCACGAGCCTTGAGTTTTTCTAAGAATCGACCTAGACGATGGGCCATCTCCGCAGCGCTTTCTCCTCCCTCTATCCGCGCATCATAATCTTCTTGCTCCCACTTTTGATTAAGCGCTTTGTAGGCTTCTTTCATGCTGACTTTTACATCATCATTTCCTTTCCCTTCAAAGATCCCCCAACTGATTTCATTGATGTCGGCGTCAGCGATATGCTTGATATTTTTGTCTAGGAAGCCTTTCGCCGTTTCTTTAGTCCTAACCAAGGCAGAGGTGATGACTAGGTCAAAATCTACGTCCTTGTAAAAATCAAACAGCGCTTGAGCTTGAGCACGGCCCGTATCATTGAGCGAAGAATCTACACCAGATCCTTGTACAATGTGTCGCTTATTAAACTCCGTCTCCCCATGCCTTACTATAAATATCTCCTTCGTCATACACTGTCGCTCGATGGCGTTTTATTAATCGTTTAACTTTTAACCACTGGCAAAGATAGATAGCCTTTGTAGGTCTTATCTTCTTCAAATTCTACATCCGCAAAATCCTGCACCACGTTATATAGTGTGTCTCTTTCTATGGGATGCTTGCCAACTCGCTTAATGAGATTAACTAACTCATAGGTAGACATCGCAGGCGTTTGCTCCTCAGAACCACTCATGCTATATATTTTCGTCGTATCATCAATAGTCCCATCGATATCATCTACTCCGTAGGCCAGACTCAACTGAGCCGTCTGCCGACTGATCATGGGCCAGTAGGCCTTGACATGGTCGAAATTGTCTAGATAGATTCTACCAACAGCATAGTTACGCAAATCATCGAGTATATTGACTTCCTCCAAATGAGAAAGCTGATTGTCCTTGTTTCTAAACTTGAGTGGGATGAAGGTCTGAAATCCACCCGTCTTGTCCTGTAGATTTCTCAACTTTTGCATGTGATCGATGCGATGCTCCATCTTCTCGATATGACCATACAGCATCGTGGCATTGGACCGCTTTCCCAGTTCATGCCATATCTCGTGGATACGCAGCCACTCCTCACCAGTACATTTTCCGCCAGCTATCTCATCCCTAATTTCTTTGTGAAATATTTCAGCACCACCGCCTGGCATACTATCTAAGCCTGCTTCCAGCATCAGCTTCATCCCCTCCTCATAAGATACCTTCGCTTTCTTGAAGATGTAATGATATTCCACTGGCGTCAATGCCTTGATATGCAGATCCGGGCGATGCGCTCTGATGGCAGAAAACAATTTTTGATAAAAAGCCAAATCATACTGTGGCAATACACCACCGACGATATGTACCTCTGTCACAGGTTCATCATCATACTTTTTGATCATGTCCATGATTTCATCATGGGTATATTCCCAACCTTGATCTCTCTTTTTGATTAGTCGAGAGTAGCTACAAAACGTGCAGGTGTACAAACAAACATTGGTAGGCTCGATATGAAAATTTCTATTAAAATAGGTCTTGATGCCGTGCTTCTTTTCGCGCACATAGTTGGCCAAAACACCAACTTCGGATAAGTCAGCTTGCGTATAGAGATACATCCCATCTTCATCGCTAATTCGTTCGCCAGCCTGTACCTTCTCTATTATTTTCTGCATCACACTGTCCTTCGTGTGGGCTTTTAAGTAATCCATCGTAGTGGTTTAGTAATTGAACACAAATTACAACTTTCAGTTTTAATTGAAACCCGAATTCTTTAGTATTTGTAGTACTTTTTCAGCATTTACACGATTATCAAAGTGCTTTTCCAAAACTTGCGCTCTATCATCGATATCTTCCCTCATAAAAGGCTGTTTGTCAAGCGCATTTACCAAACGCTTCATATCCTCTACCGTAGCACCGATGTGGCATAGATTAGACAAGACGGGCGCATTTGATACCATTTCTTCGTTCACGATGCAGTGACGCCCTAGGTGCAAGGCATGGAGCAGCTTGAGCTTTATCCCGTTGTCTTGAAATGTGTACAATATATTCGCCTGCGCATCTTGAATTAGCGTGCGCAATTCTTCCTCACTCAGGTTTGCACGCACCTCCACATTTGGATACTTTGCAGCAGCAGATAATAGGGCCTTATCTGGATTCAATCCGGCAACAACAAAGCGATGATCTGTGCCAGCAAACACCTTCTCGATCAGATGCAAAGCCGCTTGTTTATTATCTTCTACACTCAATTTTCCATGAAACAAAAAGTACTCACCTAGCCCCTCTCTGACATCATACGCCTCTCCATGCGCAGCCGGCAAGTAATGACTTTCCTGGTGCATTTTACTATAGTACGCCTGATCTTTTTCCGAGATCGTAAACAACACATCTACATGCGCTAGCACCTTATCATCATAGGCCTTCAGTCGTCTCGATTCCTGGTTGTAGTAAAAACGCTTCCAAATATTCTCTCCCAGTTGCTGCAGACTTTCATAATACTGCCACTCTATATTATGCATACGCAGGGCCTTCTTCCTTTTATTCAGCGAGCGATGCGCGATCCAGGCGGTCGTATGCACCCCCTCAAAAAATATAGGATAATCATCCAAGGACAAGCGATTGAGAAGCGCCTCCGACTTTCTAGAATTGACGATATATGGCAGCGGCGACAAGGAAGCCCTCCATCCAGTAGCGCGCGGGTAGTAGTGCACCTCTTCGCACACTGACTCTAGATGCTTTTGTTGCTGTCGATCCCCATATTCATAGGCGTGCAGTATTACCTTCACCCCGATAGCCTTCCAAGCCTTCAACTGATTATACACCACGATCACCCCACCATAATTAGCAGGATACGGTACATCAAAACATACTACATGCAGCTTGTCCATCTCACCTCAAAGATAGCCTTTTATATATTAGATTTTGTCAAGAGTATTTGGCGCTCCGGGCTGGCTATCCACTTTATTCCGGCGCCTGTAGGTGGGTTCAGCCAGTCCTGTCCATGGGTCTCCTCCTCTCGTCTGAGCCCCTTGAACATGGGCTTCACACCACATACAGCCCCCTCCATGCTCGTTCCTATCCTTGAGCGAAAAGAAAAGAATGGTGAATTATAAATGGTAAATTATAAACGCCAAGTTGTGATTCTCTTATACAATGAAGGAATTTTAACCAAAAAAAATAATACGAAATTCTCTATCTAATAAAGTACACATTTAGCTTAGCGTTTATAATTTACAATTCACCATTAGGGGTGTTCAGAAAAATCCCTATTCTCTTTTAACATATCTTTGGAGATTAGATTTCAAGCGTTTTAATTCATTTGGATTGTCTAGGATGTCTAAAAATATCAGATAGACAAGTTCTTTGAAGAAACTAATTTTGGCTT
>CAKZVJ010000323.1 GCA_937923345.1 uncultured Saprospiraceae bacterium | reverse complement strand
ACTCAATTTGTCATGATTTTTAAAAGAACATCACGCCAAATTGGTTCCTGCTACGCTAATAACCAGGGTTGCCACCCTGAGCTATAGTATTCCCATCCTTCCGAAGAAAATCGGAACAAGCACTCCGGGGATTTTTCTCTTACTTCTGAACATCCCTTAGTAGCCAAGCGCTTACTACCCAAATATACTATTGAGTATCCTTTCCAGTGTAAGCAAGGTACTCCGCATGAGCGGTAGTAAGGACAGGGGCGACAGCCACTGGTCCCGATTATTTACCGACCAACCAAAATACGATAGCGACCACTTGCGGGCAGAACAAACCATCGGGACGGAAACGGACGTGGACTCCTGGATGACGCGACCCCGATTAGACCCAAAACTTAAAACGGAAAACTTATCCCATACTTGGCAAATCCTTTGAACGAAAAAGGTTTAATCGGGGGCATGCCCAAAACAAAATCATTTCAACTATTATTCACTGTAGCGTTTTGAGCACAATGGCACTCTTGTCCATGGAGGTTTTCATTATTCATCCATCGCGTGTTCGGTCTTGCATAGTATGCTTTAACTCTTATTGTCTCTTGCTCTTGTGCTCTAATACAACCAAAAAAGGGAATAAGCACTGTGCGCCCATTCCCTTTCCTAAGTAAATCGTCTTCTCCAAATTATTATCTGCCTGCTACTACTATCTTTCCTTGTCGCTTGTCGCCATTTTCAAAGATGAGCTCGTAGAAGTAAACGCCCTCTGCGTAGGATTGACTATTCCAGGAAACTTGTTGCCTTACTGATTTATAGTTGGCTTGCAGCTGCCCTAAGCCATCATAGATCATCAAGTCAAAAGCTTGCTCATTAGTGGTGCTAAAAAAGAATTCAGCATGTGATGGATTTGGATACACGCTTATATCGTTTGGTATGTCTGCATCCTTGGTAGATACAGTACCCGAAGTCAATTGGACATTGTCGATCAAGGCAAAGTCTCCACCTGAGAAATTGTTATTGAATACGAAGGCGCCATTCCCTCTCAGGGTAATCACCTCAATCAATATCTCTCCTGCAAAATCTTGCGGTAAAGGATACTGATGCTTGACAAACTCCCCTTCCTCCTGATCAAAGATGATAGGAAATGCCTCGTCATCTATAGTCACCTGAACCATCACGGTATATCCAGGATTGATATTTTCTATCTCTGTATCTGAACGAAACTGAACCAAGTCAAAGCTAAAAGTGGGATCTAAAAGTCCAACTGCGTTGACACACATTTCGATGTCTGTTTTTTGAAAGTTTTCTCTGAAGAATAACTCTTCTTCGTCACAATTCTCAAGGGCAAAAGGTAGATTGCTTAAGCCAGATATCACGAGTACTTCATTGTCGTTATACTTTCCTACTTGCGCATCGGATCTAAAATCAGAGTCTACGAAAATGCGCTTGTCTGTAAAAATATCAAAATCAGCAAAATTCTCTTCGAATCCTTCGCCTACTGTTTCTAAAAATAAATATTGACCGTCAACGGAATTGTTTCCTGAATCTACATCTCCAGGGATAGAAAAAGTAACACTCAGCTCTTCTCCGTTTTGTATCTCCGCTGGCAATACGAGGACATCAAAAATAGTGGCAAAATTACCGGCTCGTAAATCAAAAGGAATCCGAATATCATAATTGTATTCTGAGCCTGCTGCAAAAATAGTGATTGGGTATTCTCCTTGTGGAATAGTAGCGCAACCTGTGTTCTGCACACCCAATCGAATTTGGGATTGCGAGGCGTCTCCACATACTCTATCAGAAGTCAGATCCAGAGTATTGACCCGTATATCCAATCCAACATTGGTCGTCGTCGTGATACTTGCCAATGCATTATTATTGGTTATTACTATCTCTCCTTGATTAGGATCCTCGGCAGCAGTAGCGGTAAGCTGTGCTACTATGTCAAATGTTTGGCCTCCATTAGCCAATGGTACTGGATTGGGAAAAGTATACATTAAGGTATCTCCAGGGTTCAAATCTTGCTCTAGCGATATTATTCTTTCATCCACAAATTCATTCTCGACGGTGTATAAAAACTTAAGATCATCTCCTATCAGATATGGCTTGAGGCCTATATTCGTAACAAGGACCTCTAAAAAGTGGGTCCCTAATTCATCCGCACAAAGGGTCACTCTGTTTCGTTCTATAGCCATGGCTAGATCGTAATCGCCAGACTCTGGAAAGAGATTTACTGCTTTCCAAGCTTCTAAGACGCTTGCCATTTCTGGAGAGTTTTCTCCATAGAGATCTTTTACAGCTTCTATACTGGCGGCGACTGCTTTTGTATAGGATGAGCTTTCTGTCAGGTAAGCCGTATTCATGGTGAAGACTATGGCGGCGGCTTTGTCTAGCCCGATAGCTGGCACGTCGTAAGCGATTAAAATTTCATTCGTATCTCTCTTACCCTCTACCAGCATGTGAAACCAAAAATTGAGTACGCCGCTATTGATGTGCACTCCTCCATTGTCTCGGGTCCCAAATTCCCAAAAGCGACCTGCGTAAAGTTTAGGGTGGTTTTTGGTATTGGGATCTGCCATATCTCGGAAGTGATCGGGCTCGTCGGTCAAAACAAATTTGGATCCAATCAACCAGTTGTCTTCTTCTGGATCATAGGTAAACTCTAGTGCTTTACCTAAAATATCCGAAATCGCCTCATTCAGTGCACCAGATTCGTTTTGGTAGATTAGGCCAGAAGTGAACTCTGTGAAACCGTGTGCAAACTCGTGCCCCACAACATCCATAGAAGTCAGCGGTCCGTATTCATCACAGTCTCCACTAAAGAAAGTGGAGTAGCTGCCGTTCCATGTCGCATTGACTCGATTGTTTTCTGATCCATAGACTCTACTGCGCAATTCGAAGCCTTCTCCATCTAGTCCATCCCAGTTAAAATTGTCTAACATATAGTCATAATAAGCTGCTGCACAGTAGTGGGCATCTGTCCCTACTTCTTCCTTATTTCCGAAGTTGTTCCAAAAGTTGTCTTCATCTTCAAAATCTTGGAGCCTGCCATTGAGGGTAATGATTCCATCGCCCCGTGTAAAGTCATGGAGTACATATAGATCAGCGGCGAGAGAGTCTGTAATTATTTTTTGCTCTCCGTAGTACTTGGTATTCGCGAGTCCCTCTACGTTGGTATGTGCTATCTCTGAAATAGTAGTAATGACATTGGACTGCATAGCATCTACATAGACAGACTGCTTATATTGATTGGGGCCATCTAGATTGGATACGATGACATGATAAGCGAGGGTATAGTCCCCACTAAATGCTGGATAGGCTTTATCTATGACTACCAGCTCTGTTTTGTCATAATCCCACTCTGGTAAAACCGTAGCCTTGCCATCTGTCTGAGAAAGTAGCGTAGCGTTGACATATCTCTTGGCGGCTGCCCTTGACTCTTCAGCATTGATGGCTGGTGCAGTGGATAGAGAGATGTATGGTAGCAGATCTCCAGAGGCCTTTCGCACTAGTCCGTCCTTTTCGTGCAATATATATGATGCACCTACTACTCTCAAACCCTGGTAATACTGCTTCATACGTATCCTAGTCCAGCCGTTGAGTCCTTCCATGGTCTTGAAGGCTCGTAGATCTTCGGCGCTATCTAGGCCTAGTTCTTGATAATATTGGCTGGCAAAGGTCGCGCTTTTGGTCGCTGTGGATTCGATTTTCATCCATTCGGCGTTTTGTCTCTTTTGTAGCTTTTGTGCATACTCAGCGTCTTGCGCCATAAGCCCAAAACATAATGCTCCAGAAAGGATGATAGTAAGTAAGGTTTGTTTCATGTATAGCAGTTAAGTTTTGTTAGGAATTTATACGCTTAAGATAATGACTATTTGTCATATCTAGGGTGAAAAGGAAACAATTGTCTCCAAATGTCTTATAATAAACTCCAGGAAAAGTCCCAAACTACTTTTCGTGGCGTATAAATTGACATTTAATTGATTTATTTACTTTACAGACTCAAAAATTTGTATTAAATTTGCGGTCAGAATCAAATAGACCCATGGTGTAATGGTAACACTCCGGTTTTTGGTATCGTCATTCTAGGTTCGAGTCCTAGTGGGTCTACTGTTTGAATCCGAGTCTCTATCGTCTGTTGATGATAGAGACTTTTTTTTGTGCATAATACGAAGGGAGGTGGATGGCCTCTGAGAAATTCTGATGGCTTAGCTGCGACTGTCTATGCTGTAGCTACTGTGCTGAAGAGGTGATAAAAAGCCATGGCTTCATACGCAGCCTCGATAGCAGCGATACAAGTGGTGCTGAGCAGCATGAGCGCCAAGGAGTAGCGCTGGATGAACGGATGAGTGAATACTGCGCTAGGACTATGGCGCTCTGCTGGTCAGTGACAGACGTACAAGCGGATAGCGAGATAAGCTGCCCAAAAGAAATCCACAAAATATACGCTCCTCCAAAATCGCAATGTCTGCATGTCATGTACACAGGTTCTACTCCAACTGTACTGCAAATAAAAAGGGGATGCCTATACGGTACGACACTTTTCTCAGGGCTCAAGTTTATGGGGCTCCGGCTACCAGCACGCAGGGGTGCCATGCGCAAGGAGTCTCCTAGTCCGATAGTGGCTCGCTACCGCAGTCCGAAGTGTTAGCGTATGTGATTTACTCAGCCTATCATCGATTCATTATTGCCCAATAAAAATTTAAAAAAAAATAGGGTATTGGATGCAGCGAAAGGCAAGATATTTATGTCTTATAGGCTAGAAAATCTTATTCAACCTATTTTTATAATCAATGAGTTCATTAAAACTACTTTTCTGGATTAGTTCTTTATTCATATCTAATTTGTTGTTTGCTCAAGACTGCACTATAAGCACTTCCTACGAACAACATTCATGTTCCTCTTTTACTTTTTTTGAAGAAAACGAGATTGTGCTTCAGTGGACCGTCAATGGACAATTTTATGAAAGTGGTTGGTCTATTGATTTTGACGCCGGTGAAGCTGAAACGTATGAAATCTGTGGATATTATGAAACCGTAGATTGCCCAGAAGGCCCCTTTGCCTGCGATACCCTTGTCATAACCGAAGATTGCATCGAGAGAAATTGTGATTTCGAAGTTGATATCAATCAAGCCTCGTGTGCAGTATATGAACTCACGGCCGCAGGACAAGAACTGCTTGATTGGTATATCAATGATGTTTTTCAAGTCACCAGTGCAGAATTTAACTTCTCTCCAAATGCTGCTGGTACCTATGCAATCTGTGCCGTCAATGAAGGCTGCCCCCCAGAAACTAATTTTTGCGAAACCTTTGTCATAACCGAAGATTGCATCGAAAGAAATTGTGATTTCGAAGTTGATATCAATCAAGCCTCGTGTGCAGTATATGAACTCACGGCCGCAGGACAAGAACTACTTGATTGGTTTGTCAATGATGTTTTTCAAGTCACCAGCGCGGAATTTAACTTCTCTCCAAATGCTGCTGGCACCTATGCAGTCTGTGCCGTCAATGAAGGCTGTCCACCAGAAACTAATTTTTGCGATACCCTTGTCATAACTGAAGAATGCTTTGAAACAGTCAACGTAGATAGGACATTGCAAGAGGATGAAATCACAGTACAACCTACCATAACAAAAAGTGATTTCAATATTCATGGCTTATCGGGAAATTATACTATTCACATTATTAGTCAAAATGGAAAAATAGTCTTCCAAAAAACGGTAAATGCAACTCTAGAAACAAATTGTGATATCAGCGATTTACCTTCTGGCTTATATTACATTTCAATCTCAAACACCGATAACAAACTTACAAGAATTA
>CAKZVJ010000322.1 GCA_937923345.1 uncultured Saprospiraceae bacterium | reverse complement strand
GTAGCAAAAGTAAATGCCGCCAATGCCACCTATTTTGAACTTCCCAAATTGCATGACATAGACTACGAAGAAGATTACCTCCGCTGGAAACGAGTTAAGTAGAGTTAAGAATTGAGAGTTGAAAGTTGAGAATTGAGAGTTAAGAGTTGAGAGCTTTTGAGAGTTGAGAATTGAGAGTTGAAAGTTGAAAGTTGAAAGTTGCGAATTGAGAGCCAACAGCCAAGAGCTAACAGCCAAATGCTAAAGCCAGTTCCAAAAATGGATCATATCACTTTGTACTACCATACGTTGCGAATTGAGAGCCAACAGCTAACAGCTAACAACTAAAAGCCGGTTCCAAAAATTGATCATTAAACTACCGTGCCGCTTCTTGCGCAATATAGGCACGCAGATCTTCCATCTGTTGGTCTGTCATTTTCTCCTGCGTATACTGAGGCATATATGCTTTTTTGCCAGGACGAGGAGGCGTACCATATCTACCTACTTGATAGATAGAAGAGTGACTATAAGAATCAACTTGATTGTGTAGAAACTTAAAGGAGAATTTTGACTTGTCCAAATCCAAGAAAGAATATCGCCCTCCTTCATGACAGTGAAGACAACCCAATTCATAAATGGGTTTACCGTTTTCTGGATTTCCTTGGAGATTGTATCCTTCCTTGAAACTACTTGGTGGAGCAGTAAAAGTAGCAGGGGAGTGATCCATGTATTTGGATTTGATAAGTGCAATCGCTTGTGCAGATTTATTTTTATCCACCAAAGCAATATTGATCAGTTGTAAATCTTCCCCTTGCAGATTGAGATCATGTATTTCATAACCTAAAGTCCAGAGGTAGGATAGAAGAGCTTCTATTTCCCAATCTTTTAATTCTCTTCCTTGAGCACATTCTATGGCGCAAAGTTGGATGGCTTCTCTAAGATTATTTCTAGCTACATTAACCAGGTCACCGTATTTCTTGTAGTAGTCACCGTTATAGAACGAAGTTCTATTGATTGCACCATACATTGGGCTACCTTGCAAAAAGGGAAGCTGGTTTTGTGCAGCATAGTCTAGGCGTTTTTGCGCATCATTTTGACTAAGGTCAAGAAACTCCTTCTCTACATTATGGCAAGAGGTGCATACAAAATGCTTGCTTAGTCTTTTTGCTTTTCTGCCAGATTCTTTACTGGCAAATCCTTCATGAAACAACTGACGACCAAGATTTATTTCCTTTTGACTGGGATAGCGCAAAAAATGATTGGGTGTTTCATCTCCTAGTTTATAAAGTACTTCGCTGATTTTTTCGTTTGGCTTTACTTTTTTGGGAGACGATATATCAGGTATGAGGCCTAGACCTAGAATGAAAAAACTAAAGAATATGGGTATAAATACTTTCAAAATAGAAGGAGATTAAAGGTTAAACAATCTAGAAATAGTAAAACCCATTCTGAATTCACCATCTGCCCAATTGGTAGTGGTATTCGGAATAAAATCTGTCGTGGCTAGACCAGTAGCATTAGTAAGGTTAATTTGAAAGACATGACCTCCAGTATCAAACTCAAAACCAAATCCGAGAGGCATATGGAAATCCCCATTCAAATCTTCAGTGTCTCTAAGGCTGAGTGTACTATCAAAAATAAGGGCAAATCCTCTATTAAATTGAAACTTCGCTTGTAAGCCAACATGGAAAAATGTATTTACATCTACATTGTCCACTACATTTCTGTGCAATATTCCTGGACTAACCTGGATAGTGAATTTTTCTGCTACCACAGTAGATACCAGCAACTGCGAAGAATATATAAAGCGATGCGTAAAATTTTCGAAAAATAAAATTGAATTTGGATTCGTAGACCTGGCAAGGGTACTTGCACTGGCTTCACCAACGACTGTGACACTAAATGGATTTCCTCCGATTACTTGTCTAGCAATACGATATTTTAGACTAGCATTGATTAATCTGGACAAAACACCAACACCTTTTGTTCGATTAAGACCTACCGTAAAATTGTCAGTAACACCATAGTCTGCTCCAATCAGTACATCAGCAGCTGTTTCTAAGCCATAAAAATTTGGCCAACCTCCGCGATCTCCAGCAATGTCTCCAAATCTATGGGATATTCTTACATCTAATTTATGAGCAGGTAGCGTTTCTACAGAATGAGTATTGATTACTCGAGTGTCTTTGAAGGATTGTACTAATCCCTCCTGTGCTTGTGTTTCAATAAAGAGTCCACTTACCATCAACAGTAGAAAAGCGATGTAAAGGGTTCGGTAGTTCATTTGTTTTTCTTTTTGTAATCTATTTAGGGTAGCCATTTTCTAACCAACAAGTAATTAATTCTAATTCAGATTCTGTTAATTCTTTCGGAGCGCCATTGTTGGACCATTTGGGAGGCATTCCGATTAAAGGATCATCTTTTTGCTCAAGGGTAGTTCTTCTAAATGAACCATCCTCTAAAAAAGGAACGATGTTCTCATAGTTGGTATATATTCCAGGGCCATCTCCACCATTTACATGACATCCCCCAAGCGCACAACCTCGATCTATAATAGGCTTTATATTTAAATCATAACTAGCATCCACATCAATACAGGCATTAGTAAGATCTACAACGGGCGTTTTATCCGACGAGCAAGACAACCAGTTGAGACCAATTGCTGTTATTAGGGAGATCGTTATTATAGTTGAAGAAAGGTTCATGTGCTTTATATGTACTTATTACGCTTTAATTTCGGTATTTAGACTTTAAAACCTATTATAAAACGAATGATGACGTAAAATTACTTGTTCATTTCGTATTTTTGTAATCAATTTAAAAATTAACTTAAAAATATGTATCCAGCAGAAATGGTTGCTCCATACGCTAAAGATCTCACAGACTACGGTTTCAAAGGCTTGACAAGCTCGTCTGAGGTCGAAGAGGTTGTAAATACCCAAGGAACAGTACTAGTAGTGGTAAATTCGGTATGTGGATGCGCTGCAGCAAATTGCAGACCAGCCGCAAAATTATCTTTACAAGGAAGTAAAAAGCCAGACGTTTTGGCTACGGTATTTGCAGGGTTCGATGTAGAAGCTGTAAATAAAGCAAGAGAAATGATGCTTCCTTATCCTCCCTCTTCTCCTTCAATTGCCCTTTTCAAAGATGGTAAATTGGTCCATATGATAGAACGTCGTGAAATAGAAGGCAGAACAGCACAAATGATTGCAGAAAATCTTATTGGTGCTTACAATACACATTGCTAATTATCTTTATAATTAGTACCTCAAGAAAAAGTTTGTTGAATTCTATTCAGCAAACTTTTTTTCCTTTAAACCTATATCAAACTTACTCTCATACCTTTTAACTGCTCGTCTGCATTTTGAACAGCTAGACGCACCTCTGTCATAAAGTCTTCCAAATTTGGTCTTGGATAAGATATAATGTCATTTAGCAATTCATTTTCTAATGCGATAGCTGCACTGTAAAGAGGGGAATACCCCATAGATAGTAAGGGTGCCTTTAAGTTGCTTATTTCTTCTCCTAAACTTATATGGTCTAGATTAGCAATGTGCTCATTTATGGCATCTACACTGTTTGTACAATGATTTATAAAAAGCAAGCAATTTTCAGCTCTTTTTAATTCGGTATCGTTCTTACCCGAGATGTAAGTGTTTTTTACTATTATTTCTTTTGATGATCTAGCACCTGGAGTATCCATATGATATAATATTTTATTATCAATATGCTTTTATTAGTAGAAAGGATTTTTAGATTATCACAATTACTGTGACATGAAAAGGGGCTTTTCAATATTGTAGAAGGAATTACCTAGGAACGTATAGCCAAACAAAGGACTTAAAGTTGGAATGAGCAAGGAGAGCGCTTGGTGACATTCTCAACAATAATTAATTAGACATTACATTAAGGCGATACTCTCACGATTGTCCACTCTCCTGTATTTTGTAAGGTAAATCGCAGTCTATCGTGCAATCTACTTCTACGTCCTTGCCAAAATTCAATTAAATGAGGAATGAATTTGTACCCGCCCCAATGAACTGGTTTAGGCAGCACATCTTTTTCTTTGTATTTCTCTTCTAGTTTACGCTTGGATTCTTCCAATACTTCTCTGTTAGGAATGACTTTACTTTGTTCTGACACCCAAGCTCCTATTTGACTGGACTTAGGTCTAGACTGAAAATATTTGGTTGCTCTTTCTGCGCCAATTTTTTCGACACGTCCTTCCATTCTTATTTGTCGCTGTAGATCTAGCCAATTAAAATTCAAGGCTGCCATAGGATTGTTTTGTATTTGTAGTGCCTTATCCGAATTGTAGTTTGTATAGAATACGATTCCATCGGCATCAATTTCCTTAACAAGGACTACACGAGAGCTAGGGGCTGCATTTTCATTGATAGTGGAAAGAACCATAGCATTAGGCTCTTTTTGCTTATGCTCAATGGCATCGTTCAACCATTGCTTAAATTGTTCAATAGGATTAGCATGAACATGCGCTTCTAATAATTCTCCTAATTCGTAATTTTCTCTTAGATCGTGATATTTAGCCATGATGCAAGATATATCTAAGACATAGAATAAAAAAGCCCTGTCAATAAAATCGACAGGGACCTAAACAAAAAACAAACACTATGAACAAACACTAAGTCTTAATACAAATTGATTTTGACAGATGGATAGTACACTATCGATGTCAGGGAGGGATCTATTAGAGGGGATGGATACTGTAGGGGCAAAAAAAAATCCCCCAGTAGTTCCGGGGGACAAAACAAAAAACAAAAACTATGAACAAACACTCACCCTGAGCGATTTGAGCAGATTTAAATCTAACTCAAAGGCTTCATAATTAATTTCTTTAGGTTATTTCGTTGTATGTCTATCTAAATGCAAACGCAGTGCCAAGATGAACTTGACACTGCGTTTAAATTGAATAATTTGATATATTTTTTTAACTCATGCTTTATCTATTGCTAGCCGCTTCTATTGTAGGCTTTTTAAATTTTGACAAGACGTATTTAGGAACTAAAGAAAAACGATATTCCAACCAATACATAACGGGTATGACTACCAAGGTCAAGAACGTCGCGAATACCAAACCATAGATTACAGTCCAAGCCATGGGCCCCCACATGGCGGTATTGTCTCCTCCAATAGAATAGTTAGGGTCAAGTTCAGAAATGATAGTGAAGAAGTTTATGTTAATTCCCATAGCTAATGGTATCAAACCTAGTACAGTGGTAATAGCGGTCAATAAAACAGGTCGTAGTCTTGTCGCTCCACCTTGTATAATAGCTCTTTTAACCTCTTCTTTTTCGAGCTGTGATCTTTTTGTAAAGCCTCTTTCTTCAAGTGCTTTATTGATTAAGACGTTTATATAGTCAATCAAGACGATGGCATTATTTACTACGATTCCAGCTAAAGAAATTATGCCCACTCCTGTAAAGACAACACTAATCGTTTTCCCAGTAATAATATATCCAAGGAATACGCCAATAGTAGATAGAATAATGGATAGCACTATGATAACAGGTTGAGTTACAGAATTGAATTGCGTAACTAAAATTATGAATATCACAAAAACTGCAATTAGCATGGCAAACATTAGAAAAGCCAAGTCTTCAGCTTGTTGCTGTTGTTCTCCTGTAAATTCATAGCTCAAGCCTTGAGGAAGGGCATAGTCTTCCATAGCAATTTTGAGTTCCTCCACAATTTCATTGGCATTATATCCATCAAGCACATTCGAATACACTGTGACCATTCTGTCCATATTTTTTCGCTTGATGCTATTATATGTACTAGTAAATTCTGTTTTCGCCACTGCCGATATTGGGACCTGCATAATACGTCCATTGGACTGGCTTCTGAAAGTGACAGACTGATTCATGAGATCATTTACATTGTTTCTATATTTTGGATCTAGTCGCACAAAAATATCATACTCATCTTCTCCTTGCTTAAACTTTGAAACTTCTTTGCCATAGACAGAAGTACGAATAGCATCCGCAATAGCGAAAGTAGATACTTCATACCTTCGTGCAGCCTCTCTATCCACATTGATAATCAATTCAGGTTTTCCTAGATCAATATCGGCTTTTAATTCTTCAATACCATTAATGTTGAGATTATTGAAGTAGGCAATTAGAGCTTCAGATTGTAAGGCTAACTCGTCAATACTTTCTCCTTTAATTTCCAGATTAATAGGTTTACCAACAGGAGGGCCATCAGCATTTTTGTCCACCACCACCTGCACGCCAGAATAGCCTTTTAGGGCAGCTCGCACATCATTAAGTGCTTCGGCAGAAGATATTCCTCCACGCTTTTGGAAAGGTAAAAAAGAGATGGTCACTCTCGCTTTATGGGGAGTCACACCTGGCTCAGGTATGGCATTAGGATCGGCTGTGTTTTCTCCTATCTGAACAAGTACCTCTTCAATGATTCCTTCATACGGTTCTAGTACATTTTCAAGTTCATCCTCTATTTGGATTACCGCCTTATCAGTTGCCTCAATATCTTTTCCAAGGGGAAGATCTACAAAAGCATTTACGTAGAGTGGATCAGCAGAGGGGAAGAACTCAACTTTTGGAGGAAATACTCCCATTAAAGCAATTGACAATACTAGAAGTGCAAAAGTGCCAAAGAATACAAAAATTGGGGCGACCTTATACAGAACTCCTTTTACGAAAGTATAGTATCCTTTCTCCAGTGCAGGCATTAATCTATTTTGGAAAAACGTAGTTGCTGGATTTAATACAAAAGTGTAAAGTAGGGTAAAGAGGAATACAATTCCAAAAATGTTTCTCCATGGAATCTGTCCTAATAAGTGAAATAATACAGCGAGGACAAAGAGAACAAGGGCAAAAAGTAAAGAATTTTTAGCCTTAGCAAAAAAGCTTCTTTCTTGCTTATCCACTTCATTGACTTTCATAAAGTAATATGTAAACACCGGGTTGATAATCAAGGCCACTGCCAAAGAGGAGGAAAGCACAATAATCAAAGTGATGGGCATATACTTCATGAATTCCCCCATTATGCCAGGCCAAAAAGCAAGAGGTATAAAAGCCGCAAGGGTAGTAGCTGTAGAAGCAATAATAGGCCACGCTACTTCTCCTGTTCCAAATTTCGATGAATTATAATCAGTGTAACTTTCTTGCCGATATCGATAAATGTTTTCAACCACCACGATTGCATTATCTACCAACATCCCTAAGGCAAGAATAAGGGCAAACAATACCACGATATTAAGTGAAACACTTAGAATATTTAATATCAGGATTCCCATCAACATAGACAACGGTATTGCAAGCCCGACAAAAGATGCATTTCGTAATCCTAAAAAGAAAAGTAAAACGAGTACTACTAATATGACTCCAGATATAATACTGTTTTCCAAGTTGTCTACTTGGTCTTTTGTATTCAATGATTGATCGTTAAAAATGCTTATTTTTAAATCTTCTGGAAAGTTGATTCTGTTTTCTGCTACAACTAATTTTACATTGTCTGCTGCATCTAATAAGTTGGTTCCCTTCCGCTTAATGACATCAAGAGAGATAACGGGGTTTCTACCAGATCTAGCGATGGAGGTTCTGTCTTTCGGCCCAAAATTCACTTTGGCAACGTCTCTTAAATATATAGGTCTTTGGTTTTCACTGCTTACTATCATGTTAGCAATTTCCTCTGTAGATTCGAATTGACCTACTACACGTACTGCTCTACGGAAGTCATTTTTAACAATCTCGCCGCCAGACATGTTTAAGTTTTCTGATCTGATAGCGTTTTCAATATCTCCAAAAGACACCTTTAGCGCGGTCATCTTCAATAAATCGATATCTACTTTCACTTCATTTTCGAGAGCGCCTTTTAAGTCAATTTTGTTGACTTCATTGATCTCTTCCAGTTGATCTTGTAGAAATTCTGCATAGCGTTTGAGTTGATCCATCGGGATGTCTCCACTGACATTCACCGTCATAATTGGGATTTCTGAAAAGTTAACATCCATAACCAATGGGTCAGCTGGTAAGTCATTTGGTAGTTCACTTTTTGCAATATCTACTGCATCTTTTACTTTTGCTTTAACTTCCTCCGTATCGAAGCCAGTTTCAAATTCAGCAGTAATAGATGAGAAATCTTGCAGAGAATTTGATTTGACATTTTTGATACCTGCTATTCCTTGTAACTCTTTCTCTATTGGGCGTGAAACTAGGTTTTCGATATCCTTCGCTGAATTTCCAGGGTAGGGTGTGTTGATAAAAATAGTAGGGAAGGTAGCTTCAGGATATAATTCTTTTGGCATGCCCTTGTAAGACACTAAGCCAAATCCTAATATCATCACTGTTAGCAAAAAGACACTCGTTGAGTTATCTAATGCAAAATTTGTCAATGAAAAAGATCTCTTTTTCTGATTGTTGTTTTGGTCTGTATTCATATTATCGTCTATTAAAAAACTGATGAATTCAAATTATTTCTTTTTCATTACTTCTTGTTCATCCACATCAGGATTGTTGATTTCAATTGGGTCACCCTCCTTTACATTTCTTGCGCCTATCACGATGAGCTCATCCTCTGTAGTAAGTCCACTAGTAATCTGTACCTTGCCATCATAAGATTCTCCTTTTTCCACATATTTCTTAGCAGCTTCCTTTTTACCTTCTTTTTCTGAAGCAACCATCACGTACTCCTTACCACTTATCTCTTGTAGTACAAGCTCTTGGGGGATGACTAAAGCATCTGCTATCGTTAAATCATTTATCTTGACGATAGCTAAGAGATTAGGCTTTAAGATTTGATCTCTATTAGGCATTTCTATTTCTATTTTGAAGGTTCTATTAGCAGAATCTATAGATCTACCTACAAGGCTTATTTTAGCCTTCTTCTCTATTTGTAAAGCTGGGAAACTAATGTCTACCATTTCTCCTCTTTTCACTTTGCCTAAGTAATTTTCTGGGAGATTTGCAACTACCTTTACTTTATTAGTATTTAGGATTTGTACTATTGGCATACCAGGACTAGACATTTCTCCTTCTTTGAGCATCACCATGTCTATGGCCCCAGAAATTGGCGCATATACATTTGCTTTGGTCTTTTGAAAATCTAAAGTTTTCAAAGATTGCTCTAGCCTGTCAACGTTGTTTTTGGTTTGCAGATATTGCATTTCAGAGCCTATATTTTGTTCCCATAGTCGCTTTTGTCTTTCATAAGTATCTTTAGCTAGACTTAAACTAGTTTTGATTTCATCTACTTGCTTATCAATTTGATCAAGGTCTACCTTTGCTATCAGTTGTCCTTTCTTTACGTACTGTCCTTCCTTAGCCTTCAGGTAAGTTATACGGCCACCTGTCTCACTGCTGGCCATAGCTACATCGTCACTTTGGATGGTAGCTTGAATCTCAGTATATCTTTTAAATTCCTCATTAAGCAACTTCATGGTGGTTACTGTTTTGGAGGGTTTATCTTTTGGAGGTTCTTCCTGATAAATAGCTTCTTGTAAGGTGTCAATACTCATCTGCAGTGCACGCAATTGCTGTTTTTGCTCCGCGAGTAAAGCTTTACGTTCTGCAAGATTTGTTGGGGCAGCAACTTCCGGTTGGCAAGAGCCAAAAAGTAGAATGCTCACTAGTGAAAAAAGAATATATCTCATATTAAAGGTTTTCAATGTTGAATTTTTTCTTTGGTTTTAATATCCTAAGGCTTGATCAAGCGCTACTTTAGCACGCAACAAGTCAAACATAGCTTGTATTCTATTTTGTTGGGTTTGGTATAGAGACTGTTCAGATTGGCTCACCTCGATGCTCGAACCAACGCCTTCTTTATACTTTATCTGAGTGGTCTTGTGGATTTTTTCGGCCAAAGCAAGATTTCGCTCTTGACTTTTTAATTTGTCTTGCGCCAGTAAGTATTGCTTACGCGCATTTTCGACTTCCAAAGTAATTAAACTTTCAAGCATCATCTTTCTATTTGTATCTTGCTTAAGCGCGATAATGGCTCTGTCTTTTTGCGCTCGACTTTGGAACCCGTCAAAAATAGGAACATTTAATCTTGCTCCTAATACAAAGGTTGGTGCCCAAAATCCATTGCTAAAGTCGTCTCCTTGATACTGATATTGATACCCACCAAAGGCAGCTAGGTTTGGCCAGAGGCCTCGTTCGTATTGTTCAATATTTAGTTCTCCAAGTTGTAAGCCTATTTCAGCGACTTTAAATTCTGACCTGTTTTGGAAGTCTATGGCGTCTGTTAGTTTGCTTTCATTGGATTCTACAAGCAAAGATTCAATATTATCTTCTAAGCGGAGTTCCTGATCAGCTGGAAAATTCAAAACAAACTTCAGTGCGCCAATGGCAATTTCTTTTTGTCTTATTAAAGCCTCTTTTTCTGTGACTAGATTGGCAAGTGAAAGCTCGAGACGGTCTACATCCAACTGCTCTGCAAATCCAGCTTTATATATTTCTTTAGTTTCAAAAAGTATTTTTTCTAAATTTTCAATATTTTTTGTCAATGTTTTATCCGTTTCAATTATTAGAAGTGAAGGGAGATAGGCGTCCATTACACTATTCTGTACCTCTCTTTCCTTATCGTACAATTGCATTTGAGTATAATCCTTTAGCAGGCGAGCGGCTTTAAGGGCGGTGAGGTAGGTACCATCAAATATTAAAGAGGATGCATTGATGCCTGCAGTAAAATTATTCCTTAATAAAAAAGACACTTCATTAGTTTCATCTGGTGGCAATCCAAATGCCATGGCGAATACCTCAGGCAGCGCTTGCTGCGGAACCTGTGGATAATGATTGAATTCTAAGGTGCCATCTATTTTGGGTAAGCCAATGGATTTTCGCTCTGCTATTTGAGCATCTGCATCATTTAATGCGAGCTTGGCGTTTGTGATTTCCGGATTGTTTTGCATCGCGTAGTCAATCGCCTGCTGCAAGCTCATAGTGGTTTGAGTTAGCCCTTTACTTGTAGCCAGCAAGGAAAAGAGGGCTATAAAAATAATGTTTTTCATTCAGCAGTAGTATTTAATTTTTTAAACATTTTTTTTCCTTTAGAAGAAAGGATAGCATTTATGTGATAGTGAAAAGCTTGTTTGTATACCTCTTGCATACTGTATTCTTTCAGCGGAAAAACTTCCATATTGATTACGCTAAAGGCCATCTCGCCATATAATCTCGCAATAATGTTGGCGTCAATGTCTACTCGATAGATGCCTTCCGTGATGCCTTGTTCTATATTTTGTTTGATAACAGAATGTATTAGTTTTTTATGTAAGTCTGTTATGGCAATCCATTGAGCCCGATAGTATTTTTGCAAATCGAACATAGTGCCTGAAGAAACTTCATCTAATGTTCGCAAGGCCATTCGAGCTATCATTTGCATCTGGTCTAGCGCGTTGTCTGAATTGACTAGAATACTTTCCACTTCTCTCTTTTCTTGCTCACAATGGTTTAGTATCATTGCAGACACTAAACTGTCCTTGTTTTCAAAATATTGATAGATAGTCTTTTTAGACATTCCAAGGTGTCTTGCCAAGTCATCCATACTCACACTGCGTATGCCATGCTTCATAAACAATTGACTTGAAGCTTCCAAGATTTGAGCTTTGGTATTGCTTTGTATATTATTCATTATTGACCTTATTAGTCCAGTGTATACAGCGGAAACTTTAAAAGGTTTAAAAGTTTCCACGGTTTTTGCAAATGTACGCCAATTTTGAACTTGATGTCAGGTGGAATAGAGTTTTTTTAATGTTTTTGAGGATTAAATGTATCAAGCTGATAACCAGTTTGTTAAAATGTAAATTTGGTGTAGCTGTGAGATTGCCAGTATTTATTTTCACCTAGAGTGAAAATATTTTGTAAAATGCCGAGACACTTAGCTATTGGGAAGACGTGTTGATTAATCAGTAATTGTATTAGATAAATACTAAGTTTAGTGCTAAACACTTGTGGCATTTTTTCATTCTACATGATATTGCTTTACAATTATGCGCATATATTTCTATTTACGCTTCATATAGTATAGTTTTACATGAAAATACAATTCAGAGTATGTTAAAAAGTATGACTTCTTCCAAGCGGGTTCGATTTAAAAGCAAGCCTGTTAAAGATAACTTTATCAAGGATTTAAGACAGCGGGTTGACCACTATTTTGAGTCCAATAACATATCAAAACATGCGAATGCGGAAATGTACTTCAAGACTGCATTTGCTGCAGTTATGTGGTTGTTTAGCTACGCCCTAATCATGTCTGATATGTTCTCACATAGCTGGATACAGTTGTACGCTGTCTATATGTTGCTCGGATTTGTAAATATATTCATTGCATTCAATATTATGCATGATGCTACACATGATGCATATTCAGCGAGTAAGCGAATCAATAATATCATGAGCTACTCAATGGATTTTATTGGGGGCAACCAATATCTTTTTAGAAGAATGCACGGGGCACACCATGGCTACGTGAATATACATGGTATAGATGTGACCTTAGAAACACATGGTCAGTTTCGCTTTTCGCCTGATGAACCTTGGTTGCCTAAGCATAAATGGCAACATTTCTACACCTTTGGACTATACACTTTAGCGCACCTTCATTGGGTGACGGTCAAGGACTTTAAGTGGTTCTTTGGTGAATCTAGCATTGGTAATCAGAAAAATATCAAACACCCACGTAAAGAGTATATCTCTCTGTTCATTACAAAATCTATTTATTACGGATTGACGTGTGTAATCCCAATGATTTTCTTGTCAGCATCATGGTATGTTGTATTTGGTGCATGGATTTTCATGCATTTGCTACCAGGTTTGACTTTTGCGCTTATGTTTCAAGTGACACATATATACGAGGGGACTACCTTCCCACTTCCAGATGAGGATGGTAATATCGATAACAACTACGCATTGCACGTGCTAGAGACTACAGCAGATTTTTCTAGAACCAGCAAACTCGGTACTTGGTTGATGGGGGGTATTAATATCCACGTGATACATCATATTTATCCGCAAATCTGCCATGTGCATTACCCTGCTTTGACTGAAATCTTGAGAGAGACCTGCATGGATCATGGTATCGACTATCACGAGAATGAAACCTTTGGAAAAGCACTGGTCAAGCACTACAAAATACTCAAACATCTGAGTAAGCCAGATGCTAAAGTAGCTAGGGTAGGGAAAAGTGCTGCACTAGTCTAATATAAACTAATACACATAGACGGGCTGCAGAGCCAGCAGCCTATGCCCGTAAAGACGCAAGATATTGCGTCTCCTTCCTATGTAGCTGTAGCTGATCCCTAGTGTCGGCCGTAGCTAATCTCTAGTCTCAGCCCTAGCTGATCTCTAGTCTCAGAAATAGCTGATACATACCCCCTTAGCGGCGCTAATACCTGGCCCCTCTGGATCTCATCCCCAGTCTCGTATATAGTCGATGACTGCACCTTCTCTTTCAGTACAATCCCAGTCCCGTCATACATGGCGTGCCGTACAGGCTAAGCGGTGCAACGAGAGGCGCCAGAGACAAGCGGTGGCAGCGGTACCCGACTTTTTTCGCCGGGTTTTAGCGAACGACGCGTGCCCGACGAAGAGATAGGCTAGCTCGCCTTTTCGAAGCGAGCTAGTCTATCTCTTCGTACGGGATGGCCCCAAAAAGTCCTTCAAAAGCCCTATCGCAATTCCATAAAAGTACTAGTAGTATATATAAATCAATGGTATCGAGTGCTTTGTGTTAAAATCACAATAAAAGCAAGACAAATGGTAAGGTATTTGATTCTTATAAAGAGTACACCCAAACATTGATACATATTAATGGCTTAAAATCGGATTCAATGTTAAGGTAAATTGGCTACTATGCAGATGACTATAAATAGTTTCGTACTTAAACACATATATACTGGTATAACCACGGTGTACTATGCGCATCTCGAAAACGAAAGTCTGTTTCCCGAAAGTGAGGTGAAAAATATTCAAATTCTAAAAGAGAATATTGCTAATCTGCTCGATGTAGATAATCTTTTTTTTCAACAGCAACAGACCATTTTTAATAGTCCATTTATACACAGTTATTCTAAAGATGGGAAGGATCAAATCAATATTGATTTTAGCTTTCCTGGTTTACTGATTATCAAAAAATGTCTTGAAATAAGGCTAGATGTTTTGATTGATTTTTTAGAAAATTCAAATGAGGATCCTCGATTATCGACGGAAATTGAAGATTCATTGCAAATAACTGAAAATGTGCTTGATTCACTAGAATTGCACATGATTCCACTTTATAACTAGCGATATAACCAAATTGATAATCTATAAAAGCGCTGCACTATCATATGTGCGGTGCTTTTTTTATATTTGTATATGAAGTTGATCCAATTAACTATTTTGTTTTGTTGTGCGCTAGTATTTTGTAGTTGGGATATGCTGCAATCTGACTCGAAAGGTGATAATGGCGAAGAAATCTATATGACTTATTGTAAATCTTGTCATGGCAAAAAAGGAAGCTTAGGGATAGGGGGCGCAGCAAAGCTCACTAAGAGTGAATTGTCTCTCGATGAACGTATCGAAATTATAAGCAATGGCAAAGGCAAAATGACTGGTTTTGGTGCCCTGTTATCTAAAAAGGAAGTGAAAGCGGTCGCAAAATTTACGGAGACTTTCACCAAATGAAATCATATACTGTAGCTGGCTTGATGTCGGGCAGTTCATTAGATGGCCTCGATGTTGCCTGTGTCCGATTTAGTGGTACCCAAGATAAAATGAATTGGGAATTTGCTGCTGAGCCAACTACCATACCAATACCCGAACATTTATTAGCTGGTCTGAAGGACTTGCATACGGCTACGGATGCGCAAATTGAAAAATTAGATGTATCGCTTGGAGCCTTTTATGGGGATGCAGTTTCGCAGTATGCTAAAACCTATGACCTAACGCTTGATCTAGTCGCTTCACATGGACACACTGTACGCCACCAACCGCAGGACGGCTACAGTCTGCAGATAGGGAATGGTGATAAAATCGCGCAAGTCAGCAAAACGCTGAGCATGACTCAATTTCGCTCTGCCGATATTCTGAAGGGTGGTCAAGGGGCACCACTAGCACCTGTAGTGGAGCATTACCTTTTTGGGGACTACAAGTTATTTTTGAATCTAGGTGGCATCTCCAATATTAGTTTACACACTCCAGCACGCATTATCGCATTTGATGTATGCCCAAGCAATCAGCTGCTCAATCACCTTTGTCTGGAATTGGGCGTGGCCTACGATGATAAAGGGATGTATGCTAGGGCAGGGAAGCTAGATTCCACTTTGTTAGCTGCCTTGCAGTCTGATGGGTATCATAGTTTAGATTTTCCTAAGTCTTTAGACAACAATTATGTTCGAGACAACTTTATAAAGAAGTTGGATGCTTCAGCATCGCTGGTGGAAGATAAGTTGCACACTTGTGTGCACTATATTGCGCGCGCTTTACAAAGAGAAATCAGTGCAATTCTTCTACATAAAAATATCCATGAGATATTTGTCACTGGCGGTGGGGCATATAATGAATATTTAATAGAGCGACTACAGCAAGAATTGGGGTCTATAAAAGTCCATGTCCCAAGCGATGAAATTATCCAGCACAAAGAATCTATTTTGATGGCACTGTGTGGATATTTAGCTTTGAATAAAAAACCAAATAGCTTTGCGTCGGCTACGGGTGCGAGTCACGATACTATAAATGGTGTGTTGCACCATCCATAATGAAAGGAATGAACAAAAAGATATTTGTAACGGGCGGTACTGGGCTAGTAGGCTCTCATCTACTACGCTACTTGGTGCAAAAAGGGCATGGTAATATTTTTGCCCTGCGGCGGGAGTCTAGCGATATGCGCCTGGTTGCTGATCTAGAGGGTAAAGTCAATTGGGTGATTGGAGATGTACTTGACGTGATGATTCTGGAACAGGTGATGCAAGATACTGCGCAAGTCTATCATTGTGCAGCTATCGTATCTTTTGATCCTCGCGAATACGATCAAATGGATCGCATCAATATCGAAGGCACTGCCAATATGGTTAATACGTCTCTTGAACTAGAGGTAGAAAAGTTTTTACACGTCAGCTCCATTGCAGCCATTGGGAGAAGCGAAACCCTGAAACAAGCGGACGAAAAAACAGAGTGGGAGGAAAGTGATTGGAATACCCGGTATGCCCTGAGTAAGTATCAATCAGAACTGGAAGTATGGCGCGGCGCCACAGAAGGCTTACCGGTGGCCATCGTAAATCCGAGTGTTATTTTTGGCAAAGGTTTTTGGGATAAAGGCACGGGCCGTTTTTTCAGGATTGTAGATCAGGGCTTAAAGTTTTATCCAACGGGTTCTACAGGATTCGTCACGGTGAAGGATGTGGTATCCTACATGTACGCACTCATGCAAAGCGATATCATCAATGAACGATTTCTACTTAATGGCCAAAATCTACCGTACAGAAAAGTGTTTAACGCCATTGCGGATACTATTGATAGGCCCCATCCTTCCATCAAAGTCACCCCTCTCTTGAAGGGCTTAGCTTGGCGTTTTGAAAAATTGAAAAGTATATTCATGGGTTCTTCGCCTAAGGTGACCAAAGAGACGGCGCATAACTCTAGCACGGATATTCAATACAGCAATCAAAAATCGCTAGACGCTTTTGGCATCGCGTATCACTCTGTGATGGAGTGTTTGGAAGAGATGGGAGCGGCGTATAAGGTGGAGCGCGGGAGGTAGTGTATATTCATAAAAAAAAAGAGAATTCAACTTAATGAACTCTCTTTTTAATCTTCTACTTGGTTACGTTAGGATGTTCGGAAGTAAAAGAAGAACCCCGGAGGGGTGTCCATATTAAAGCCCAGGGTGGCAACCCTGGGTTATTAGCGAGGCAAGAACCAATTTGGCGTGATTTTCTTTTAAAAATCATGACAAATTGAGTCTGAGAATAACCCTGTTTTTAAAGCAATAATATTAAAAATGAGGTAATCATTTAGAGATTTTAAGATGCAAAAAGTTTAATCTCAACGAAATATGATATTGCTGAACATTCCTACGTTTCTACAAGAAAGAGGGTAAAGAATAATGATATGGTGAAAAAGTTTTTTTACAAATAGCCACCTCAATCCTTCACTCTCCCAAAACCCAAAGTCTTCAACATCCAATTGGGTAAAGCCTTCGAGCGATCTCTTTTCTTAAGGTTAAGATACCAACCAATTTTTTTAAGAATAGGAATCTTATGCGCCTCTACAAACTCAATCAAAGTACCATCTCGATCTTCGATATAAGTAAAGTGTCCTGCCGCTTCTCCCATATCAAAAGTCTCCTTACTCTTTTCGTCAGAGCTACTATCCACCGTGAAAGGATATCCATGCTTATTACATAGCGCCTCCAAAGCAGGCATATCCGCAATGTCAAAACAAAGATGAATGTACCCCAAATCTCCCCAAAGGCGATTCTCGAAAATCTTTTTCACAGGAGTATCTAATGCTTGGACCAATTCTATTTCACTAGCGCCAAGCATACGGCTGAAGGCACCTTTGCGAGCTGCTTGGTGACGCAATAAAACACGACGGCACTTTCGCTCTCCACCAGGTACACCTTGCATATCTGCAAAAGTATCTTGCTTATCATAAACGACTACATCATAGCCGAGGACGTCTCTATACAAT
>CAKZVJ010000321.1 GCA_937923345.1 uncultured Saprospiraceae bacterium | reverse complement strand
GCTATCGTGGCGCGTAATGGCTCGGGTAAGTCGACGCTGCTGCGGGTGCTGGCGGGGGAAGAGCAAGGGGAAGGGGAGCGTGCGTCCATCACTTTTCGGCGGGGGATCAATATCGGGTTTCTCAAGCAGGAGCCGGATATGGATAAGACGCATACGGTGCTCGATGCGGTCTATGCGAGTGATAATCCGGTGCTGGGGCTGATCAGGGACTATAATGAGGTGATTCAGGATCCTGCGCGGATCGATGAGCTGGAGAAGCTGTCGATGCGGATGGATGATGCGAATGCCTGGGATATGGATGCGAAGATCAAGACGATCTTGTCGCACCTAAATATCACGGACCTGGAGAAGGTGTTGGATACGATGTCGGGTGGGCAGCTGAAGCGATTGGCGCTCGCGAAGCAGATCATCGATGAACCGGACTTTTTGATCTTGGATGAGCCTACCAACCACCTGGATATAGATATGATCGAATGGCTGGAAGAGTATCTGCAGCAGGGGCATTTGACTTTGTTGATGGTGACGCACGATCGGTATTTTTTGGAGCGGGTATGTGATACGATTTTGGAATTGGAGCAAGGTGTGATCTATAAGCATAAAGGAAACTATGCGCAGTTTCTCGAGCGGAAGGCGGCGCGTGAAGTGAATGATGCGGTGGTGTTTGACAAGTCAACGAAATTGCTTAAGAAAGAACTGGAGTGGGTGCGTCGCATGCCACAGGCGCGGACCACTAAGTCTAAGTCTAGGACGGATGCTTTCTATAAACTCAAGGAGTCGCTCTACGGCAAAAAGATGGTGGAGAATCTGCAGATCGAAATCAAAGGGCAACGTATGGGCAGCAAAATTGTGGAGCTGCAGTATGTGTCGAAATCGTACGGAGATCTCAAGTTGATTGAGAATTTTCATTACAAGTTTAAGAAAAATGAGAAGGTAGGTATCGTGGGGCCGAATGGAGCCGGGAAGTCTACTTTGCTCAAAATGATATTGGGCGAGCTGAAGCCTGATGAGGGCAAGATCGTCATCGGGAGTACGATTGCGTTTGGCAATTATAGTCAGACGGGATTGCAGCTCGAAGTGGACAAGCGGGTGATAGATGTGGTGCGGGATGTAGCGGAATTTATTCCCTTAGGCAAGGGTCAGAAGTTGACGGCGACGGGTTTGTTGGAGCGTTTTCTGTTTAGCAAAAAACAGCAGCAAGTATATGCTTCGCAGTTGAGTGGGGGAGAGAAGCGGAGGTTGTTTTTGTTGACCATATTGATGACGAATCCGAATTTTCTGATTCTGGATGAGCCGACCAATGACTTGGATATTATCACCTTGAATATCTTAGAGGAATTCTTGATGGACTTTCCGGGTTGTGTGTTGATCGTGACGCACGATAGATATTTTATGGATAAGGTAGTCGACCACGTTTTTGTTTTTGAGGGCAATGGGAAGATTAAAGATTTTAATGGAAACTATACCGAGTATCGAGCTCGCTTCAATACCTCTCCATTCAAAGCAGAATCTGTCAAACCCACTAAGTCGGATAAAGCTGTGGAGGAGGCTAGCACGGATGCGCCCAAAGAAAGAAAACTCACCTACGAGGAGCGCAAGGTTTTTTCCAAGTTGGAAAAAGAAATCCTCAAGCTAGAAGCGCGCAAGAAAGAGATTCATGAATTGTTTCTAGATACAACCAAGACACCTGATGAACTGACGGAGCTCACCAAGGAGTTAGACGCCCTGCAAGAGAAGCTGGATGATCGAGAGGAGAAGTGGATGGAGATGGCGGATTTTGTGTAGGTGTTCATTCTAGATGAAATACTTTCTCGTTTTCGGTACACAATAAGACACTAAAGAATAAGCTGATTTTCAATCCCTATTCACCAAATATCATAATATACGGTGAATACGTTCACCGTATATTATAATATTTAGTGAGTATGTTCACTTTTGATTATGTTTTTGGTTGATTTTGTTCAAAAAACAACCTACTTTGTATAAAAAAGGATGATTTTAAGGAGTTTGAGCCAAAAAGTGCGCTCTAAGGTAGGGAAGGGTAAGGCAATTATGATTATCGGGCCTCGACAAGTGGGGAAGACTACCCTGATAAAGCAAGAATTAGAGGGGCTGGACTATAAGTTTTTTGACGGCGATGATTCGACTGTAAGAGCAATTCTGGAAACGGCAAATACGGAACAATTGCGCCAGTTGATTGGTAAGAGTAAGATTGTATTTGTTGATGAAGCGCAAAGAATAGAGGGCATCGGTTTGACTTTGAAAATAATCACTGATCAGTTTAAAGATGTACAACTTTGGATTAGTGGTTCTTCTTCTTTCTCCTTGTCGCACGAATTGAACGAACCCTTAACAGGAAGAAAGTGGCAATACGAAATGCTACCCATCAGTTGGGAGGAGCTTGAAAATCATCTAGGCTTTTTGAAAGCAGAACAACAGTTAGAGACGAGGTTGTTATACGGTTTTTATCCAGATGTGATAAATAACCCAGGAGATGAAGTAGAAATTCTAAAGAATCTATCGGAAAATTATTTGTACCGAGATATTCTATCCTACGCCGAGATTAGAAAACCTAAAGTTTTGGAGTCCTTGGTACGAGCGCTTGCCTTGCAAGTGGGGTCAGAAGTAAATTTGAATGAATTGGCGCAAACAGTTGGTGTGGATAAAAATACCATCAAGCGCTATATGGAAATTTTAGAAAAAGGATATGTGATTTTTGAACTAGGCGCATTTAGTAGGAATGTAAGAAATGAAATTAAGAAGAGTAAGAAAATATTCTTTTACGACAATGGCATTCGCAATATGATCATTGGCAACTTCAATAGTCTCGATATGCGTAGCGACAAAGGTGGGCTTTGGGAGAATTTCTTGATTTCTGAAAGGATTAAACAATTGAATTATAAACAGAGTTTGGCTAAGCCCTACTTTTGGCGAACTACTCAGCAACAAGAAATAGATTATGTCGAAGAGGAGGGAGGACTAATAAGTGGTTATGAATTTAAATGGAGTTCAACACAAAAACCAAAATTACCAAAGACTTTTGTTGAAAAATACAAGGCCCAGACGCATGTAGTCAATAGAGATAATTTTAGAGACTTTGTAATGGACTGATTGCCTTCTTTTATAAGGGCAAATTTTAGAACACTCCCATTAACAAAACTTTAAAAACCTCAATAACTTTTGTTTAACCATATTTTCTAAACTTCCTTCGTATTTTGAGATTAACAAATCTACGCCACATATGAAAAAGTTAATCTTCATTCCAGTTTTAGTTTCCTTCCTAATTACACAAATTTATGCTCAAACGATTGATTTGAATTGGGCACCCGATTACAAGATGGAGAATTTATTTTTTAGTAAGTACCAACCTTTGCATGTAGATAGTGATGGATACTACCTTCTCTCAGCCAATAAGAAAGAGACTTCTATTCTCAAATTTGATTTGGACCATAAGTTTATTTCACATACGGATTTTGTGGACGAATTAAATGGGTTGAACATCGTTCCAGAAAATGTGCTAAGAACAAAAAACAATGTATTTGCCTACACTACGATTTATAATAAAAAAACAAAACTACTGAATTTGTATACGTGCCAATTAGAAGATGGCAATTTTCAAGCAATTGAAGAAAAATATCAACAGGACTACGAAATGAGGAACTTCTTGAAAACAGCAGGTCTTGCTTTAGTATTCTCGGAGCCAATACCAGCAATAAATGTTTTTGCAAATCTTGCAGAGTTAGAATTGAGTTCGGATAGTACAATTGTGGCCTTGATCAATGAGTCGCCTTTTCAAAAACTAAAAGAACAGAAAGAAATTGACATAGCAGTGTTTGATGAAGATTTCAATGTGTTGTGGGAGAGGAAAGTTGAACTAGGCATTCAGGCGAATAGATTTTACGGGCTACGGAAATCTGTGGCGAATGATGGATCTGTTTATATACTCGTCGATGAATTGCGCCGACTAAGTGAGCGCAATAAGTATACTGCTCCTTATGAAGCTAAATTCTTCAGAATAACGCAAGATAATATCCAAGAGATACCATTGGGCCTTTCGAAAGAAAGCTCCTTTGCAGACGCGCGAATTTTCATTTCAAAGGAAACCGGAAATGTATCTATAGTGGGGTTT
This sequence comes from uncultured Saprospiraceae bacterium, assembly GCA_937923345.1. Taxonomy (GTDB): domain Bacteria; phylum Bacteroidota; class Bacteroidia; order Chitinophagales; family Saprospiraceae; genus JALZVN01. Next base: position 1,223 of record CAKZVJ010000321.1, on the reverse strand, counting down.
TATGCGGATGGGCTAATCGGAGAAGGATTGCAAGGAGTATTTCATGTACAGGGAAACGCCAAGGAAGGATTTAGGCCTATTACATTTGAAAAATTTGACGATGAATTATTAGGGTTATTTAATTCTGAAAGAGCGATTTCTAAAGGTCGAGGCCTTCCGTATACTCTTTCGATAAGAGAAAAGCTTAGCCACTCGAATGGTGATATAAGTTTGGCGGCAGAAATTAATCATGTTGAAGACGTAGGAGACGAAGAGTGCCCTGATGAAGAGTTTCACAGCTACGATATCTTGATGCCTCGTTTTTCGCCAAATGGGAGCTTAGTAAATATGACTTATATCCAGAAGAGTTTTGTATCTGATGCGGATGGCTCGCCCAATTCATTCGCACTAACAAGCGATGATGAGAATATCTATCTGTTATTTAACTATCAGAAGACTAAGCATGATTTTGGACCAGATGAACAGAAATGTTATAGCTGTGCATATACTGATTTGGCAATTATAGACTCTAATGGAGACATCGTATCTAGAACGGAGGTCGCTAAGACTAAAGCTAAAGATGGATTCTTGTTGCCAAAGTTCGCCAAGGTAAATGGGACTACATTTTTGATCTCAGCAAAAGATATCAAAATGAACTCTATTGGATTGTTGAGCGTGGAGTAGGGGGGAATATCTGAATACAAGGCCATATCAGTTTGAGTATTGATTCAAATTCTCATTTTGGCCTATATGTGAAGTTCAAACAATACTTTTTGGTTTCATCTGATGGTTAAAAGATGTATATTTATTTTGAATATGATAGATTATAAGGAATACATAACAATTGAAGAGTCCGTAAGATTTGGTAAGCCATGTATTAAAGGGACAAGGATATCAGTGTATGATGTCTTAAGTTGGCTGTCTTCAGGCCAAGCGGAAAGTGATATTATAAACGATTTTCCAGAATTAACAATAGCTAAAATTAGAGCTTGTTTGGCATTTGCGGCAGATAAAGAAAGTAAAACTCGCGTAGCATAGTGAAATTATAATTTTTTATTTACCTCAATAATTTATGTAGTCTTTTATCCCGCGAAGGCACCAATGAAAAAGAATACGTCGCCGTAGAAAAGATACCTCCCTACCGAGTCCTAGTAGAGAAAAAGTCTGGCAAGCAACAAGTCAAAATTATCAAAGGCGAAGAGATAAAGCTCAAAGCCCCCGAAAGAGTATCTCGTATCAAGCAG
>CAKZVJ010000320.1 GCA_937923345.1 uncultured Saprospiraceae bacterium | reverse complement strand
TAATGAAGATTTTTATCGTTTCTCTATTAAATTCTAAATAGGAAAATCATAAATTAATAAAAAGGCTTGGTCATTCATTTGATCAAGCCTTTTTTTGTTAGATCGTTGTGATCTACCTATCGACAGACAAGCTCGTCATAATTGTCGCGACTCGCCGTAGGCGACCAAGCTCGACAAGCCGGAGGCGCGTAGAACTGAAGGATAGAAGTGGTTCCGCTTTTTCGCGGAAGGAACGTATAGCCTGACCGCACCAGAGGTAGCGGACAGTCCCAAACCATCGGACTAACTATTGGTAAATTTCTCCCAAACCTTTTCTGCAAATTCCTTGGTCAAGGCATCGAAGTAGTAGGCGCCTGCACTAGGGTTCTCGACGTGATCCATAAAGCTTTCTAGTTTTAGAAGGTGCTGGATGTTGCGATTGATTCTGCGATTGAAGGCCTCGTTGCTAGACTTTTCTGCAGTCTCGATTTGGAGATAATCAATGCCTGCCACAATCGCGCTGACCGCTTGTACGGTGGCATTTATCTTCTGCGTGTTTTCGTCTAAAGCTGCGTCCTCGGCAATGATGCCTTGGATATAAAACGGGGTGTGCGGATCGATATCATTAGCGTCAAGAATATTCTGCCAAATAATGTGCAGCGCTTGGGCATAAATAATATTGAGATAAAAATGACGACTCAAGGTAATCTGGAAAAAGTGTGGCGCGGCAGCCTGTCCGTTTTGAATCTGCGATTGCAAGCGAGACTCTGCACGCTTGATTTGAGCATGGAGCTGCTGGACGCTGTCGTCCGTAGCGACGCTGAATGTAGATTTGGTGTACACACAGTCTTGCAGCAGTGGTGGGCATTCGGTACCATCCTCGGTGAAGACAAATAGTTGTTTTTTGTCCCAATCTGCCTCTGCTAAATACTCTGCTAAACCCAGCAAGCTATCCGCACCCAGGGTGCTCGCGTCAATGATCAATGTGATGTAGGAAAGTATGATTTGGTCAAAGAGCTTCGCCCATTCCGTCTTGGATAAGGCAGTGTTTAGCACCAGATGTGCTCCTTCTAAGCCCATATTGAGAGCCGCTAATAGGTCTTTATTGGTCTGGGAGGGCGTAGAAATGGTGTATTTGTCCCCTATGGTCCAGTTGCTCCTAAGCGAATTGGTGGTGAAAGAAGGGTCTACATCGCCCTCAAAGAATATGGGGGGAACACTCAGATTCTCGTCAATCTGCCATGAAAGCTCCGATAAAGGCTTGCCTTTTAGCTCCTTTTCTGCTTTTTCTAACCATTGTTGTCTACTTGGGGCTTGAAATTGTTCCTTAAATGCCTTCATATATAGCTGTTTTTTCATCTGTTATTGAGCGAGTAATATACCGCGGAACAGCAACTTTTTAAGGGCTTATTGGTTATATTTGCAATAAATACTCTAATGAAAGTGTTTCAACACATTCCATAGAGTATAATACTAAAAAACAATCAAAACTAAAATATCTATATGGCTGAGCCAAGAATGATCTACTTTGATAATAACGCAACTACTCCTACAGACCCAAGGGTGGTAGAGGCTATGTTGCCATACTTTTATGAAATGCCCGGTAACGCAGCGAGCCGAAATCATCCATTCGGTTGGCAAGCAGAAGGGGCAGTAGATACCGCCAGAGAGCAGATTGCTGACTTGTTGAAAGTGAGCGCTAAAGAAATCATATTTACATCTGGTGCAACGGAGGCCGATAACTTGGCCTTGAAAGGAGTATATGAAATGTATGCTCGTAAAGGAAATCACATCATCACTGTTGCTACTGAGCATAAGGCAGTTTTGGATTCTTGTAAGAAGATCGAAAAGATGGGCGGTGAGGTGACTTACCTCAGTGTAGGGAATGATGGTCTGATAGATTTGGCAGAACTAGAAGCCGCTATCACCGACAAGACGATACTGATCTCTGTCATGTGGGCAAATAATGAAACGGGTGTAATCCAGCCGATGAAAGAAATCGGAGCCATCTGCGAAAAGCATGGTGTGCTGTTCATGAGTGATGCTACACAAGCGGTAGGAAAGATACCCACGTATCCAAAGGAAATAGGGGTGCACTTGATGGCTTTCACTGGACACAAGATGTATGGTCCTAAAGGCGTAGGGTGTCTATATGTAAATAGAAAAAGTCCACGTGTGAAGGTAACTGCCCAGATGGATGGCGGTGGCCACGAAAGAGGTATGCGCTCTGGAACGTTGAATGTACCTGCTATCGTGGGTATGGGTAAAGCAGCGGCTATCGCTAAAGAAGAAATGGCTGAGGAGGCTGTTCGTTTGGCTGCCTTGAGAGATAAGCTTGAGAAGGGTCTTTGTGAAATAGAAGAGACTTATATCAACGGAAACGTTGAAAATAGAATGCCGCACGTGGCTAACATTTCGTTTAAGCACGTAGAAGGGGAAGGTTTGATGATGACATTCAATCAAGAACTAGCGGTATCTTCTGGATCTGCTTGTACTTCTGCTTCTTTAGAACCTTCATATGTACTAGTTGCTTTAGGATTGGGAGACGATTTGGCACATTCTAGTATCCGTTTTTCTCTAGGTAGATTTTCCACAGAGGAAGAAGTGGACTTAACGATCAAGTCATTGACCGCTGGTGTGCAGCATATGCGTGATTTGAGTCCAATCTGGGAAATGTATAAGGAAGGTATAGACTTAGAGTCTATCGAGTGGGCAGAACACTAGTCCCAAACAAATTAATTTAAATTGAACTATATACGCCTTCGAAAGCGTTATACATTAAAATAAAATAAATCAATATTATGGCATATTCTGAAAAATTGTTGGATCACTTTAAGCATCCAAAAAATGTAGGAACGCTAGATAAGGCCTCCAAAAACGTTGGTACTGGTTTAGTAGGTGCGCCTGAGTGTGGTGACGTGATGCGTCTCCAGATTGAGGTAGACGAAGAAACAAATACCATCAAAGACGCAAAGTTTAAGACTTTTGGTTGTGGTTCTGCAATCGCTTCTTCTTCATTAGCTACGGAGTGGTTAAAAGGGAAGTCTATTGATGAGGCTCTAGATATCGACAATATGGCTATTGTAGAAGAGTTGGCTTTACCACCTGTAAAGATTCACTGTTCTGTATTGGCTGAGGATGCGATCAAAGGCGCTATCAAGGACTACCAAGAAAAGAATGGCTTGGAAGTTACTGCTGAAATAAAAGCACATTAATAATTGTTGATGCGTTTTTCGTTGATTTGTTAATTTGTTTTTTTTTTAAAATAACGAATTAACAAAAAACAAATAAACGAATAAACAAACGCCAGTGCCAAATTTGAATTAAGCTTCACTTTTAGCATTGACTTTAAATTGAAAAAACAAATAGTAAAATGTTATTCGTAGCAGACAGCGCCAAAGAAAGGGTGCAAGAAATAATTGAAGCCAAAGACTTGTCTGAGGATTACTTCATCAGAGTGTCAGTTACCAGTGGTGGCTGCTCAGGTCTTAGCTACGTGATGGATTTTGATAATGAATCTCAACCGAATGATCAGGTATTTGAGGACAATGGAATGAAAGTCGTCACCGACTTGAAGTCGTTTTTATACCTCTGCAATACCACGCTAGAATTTTCTGGTGGATTAAACGGCAAGGGTTTTTATTTCAATAATCCGAATGCAAGTAGAGAATGTGGCTGCGGCGAGAGTTTCGCTGTGTAGCCTCACTTAGGATAAAACAATAAACAAAAATTGAAAGGTCTTCTCCGCTTGGGGAAGGCCTTTTTTGGTTTAGTAGAAATTAGTTGAAAATGGAGAATAAATTACCTATTTTAGAAAAATACATTTATGAAAGCTAATAACATTCCTCATGTCTGTGTCTATTAAAGAATACCTTAAGCAAGAAAGAGAAGCTAATGCTAAATATGAATATCATGATGGTAAGGTGTATGCACTTGCAGGAGGCACTCTAAATCATGGTTTAATTTGTGGCAATGTATATTCAGAAATTAAGAACCAATTAAAAATAAAAGGATCTAATTGTACGCCATTGACTAGTGAGATCAGGCTACATATTGAAAATAAAAAAAGTTATGTTTATCCCGATTCAATGGTGATTTGTGGAGACATAGAAAAATCTGAAGAAGAGAAAAATTCAATAACTAATCCAATATTAATTGTTGAAGTGCTATCAAAATCTACTGCTGAGTATGACAGAGGGGATAAGTTTTATTTCTACAGGCAAATACCCAGTTTTAGAGAATATGTCCTGATAGAGCAAGATAGATATGTAGTGGATGTTCATTTCAAAGAAGAGCAGAGTGATATGTGGAGAATAATTCGATACGAGGGGATAGATAAGAGCGTTAAGCTTCAATCTTTGGATATTGAGATTTCGATGGAAGAAATATACAGTAGAGTAGAGATGTTAGAAAATTAATCTTAGTTGCGATAAACAATATAGAGGAAATCAATTATGGCTAAAGGTAAAATGAATAGTGCTTTGTAGAAATTGGAAATTTGTTGGTCTTTTCACTCTACTCCAGCTCCTCTAGATAAAAACCAAGTCTAATAATTGTACATTCATTTGTTAAATCGACCGTATCCGTAGATCCTGATATATCTATAAATAATTCGTTTTCCCCAGGAGGCACATTTGAAAAATGAAGTGTTCTGGGTTCGAATGTAATATCTCCATAAGTATTTTCTGGATTATGTGTTAAGCCTGCTCTAGGGACATTTTGGAACCAGGTATTTAAATTGCCTTTAGGGCAGCTCATTTGTATGTCAATGTTGTACTTTTTGGTAGAAGGGTCAAGTTCTGATCTCACGACCTCGATGGCATAAGGATGCCATATATTCTTGACCTCGTATTCTCTAATGACTTGGCGTCCAACAGCATCTTGAATAGTCACTTGATAAAAACCATACTTCAAATTTCTAATGCTACTATATTTCCCTCCATTACTCCATTTAAACGTATAAGGTGGGTTTTCCCCTTGAAACCCATTTTGGCTGAGAATTATATATCCAGTGCCATCACAACTAGGCCAAATAATGGGTTCAGGAACAATATTTTTTCTCCTTTCTAATTCTTTTTTCAGGGCTAAATTATAATAATGACAAGGTCTATTTCTACATATATTTTCGTACATTTTAGGGTTAAAGTATTTTGCAAGACCCCTATATCCAGCGTCTTCAATCATGTTTAGTAAACTACCCGATGGGTTCAATAAGTACTTAATTTTATTTAAGGGGGAATGATTGGTTGGAGAGGCACATGATATCAAAGATACATATAGATCTTGTTGCGAGTAAATAAATTCGCATTCATCGAAGATTGATTTATTTAGCAAACCTTCCCTTAAACCCAGTTGTATTCTATTATCTAGTCCTCTAGAGATACAATCTATAAATGAACAATCATTATCATCAGGATTGATGGTATATAAAGACGGTTCTTCGAATCCTATATAAAAGGCAGGGATCATCTCGAATTCAATATTATTTACCAAGACTTTATAGGTTTCTGTAGAGTTGGTTAAGGAATTGCTTCTTATCGCCTGCTTATTTGATTCAGAGGCTAAACAATGTTTAAGGTAGTTGATGTCTAAATTCATTTGCTCAGCTGCTTCTAGTCCATCCAATTCAAAAAGACATTCCGCTCTTGTAAGGAGATATTCTACTAAATACTTTGGATATTTTGATTTGATCGCTTCAATCAATAAGGCTTCATTTACGTTTTCTTCACGAAGGTTAGAATACTTAAAGCTGATGCTTTTCCGATTAGAAAATTTCGCATAAGCAGGCAACATAGATATTAAAGCCAAGGAATATTCATAAGACTTGATGTCACCTTCTATGATCAAATCAATAGATTGATTCTCACTATAATTTTGGCTTACTACTTTGTAGATGCTGTGGGCTATAAATTCATCTTGTGAAGTAAAAGCTAGCACATTATCTAGCATACTAAGCTCTTGCGCGTAAGCAGACTGCAATGTGAATAGAAATAAATACAGAAAGAAGTTAGAGCCTATCTTTATCATGTTCAGAATAATTCCTGATACTAAGATAGATAAAATTGGTGATTAGTTTTTTAAAGCTCTCAATTCTCCACTCTCAACTCTCCACTCACTTCCCCCAAGGCCGATACCTCCTAAACTCCCAAATCATGAATCCAAATACCGCAAGATATTCAATCAGCACCACCCAAAGATTTTCCTCGTATTCAGTACCCGCATAATTGACATAGGTCATCATAATCAAACCAGACCAAAGAATAGGGTAGCGATACGGCGTAAATAAACACATCACGATAGGCAGACTCAGATACCAAGGATGAATCGTCAAAGCAAAGCACAAATAAAAAGTAAAGATGAATAGGGTAGTAGTCATCCAGTTCTCTATAGACTGATTCTTTCTAAAGAAAGTTTCAATACCAATATAGGCTACGGATAGGAGTGAAAAAATGGGACCCACAAATTGGATAGGATTCCAACCCAGAAGCGGTTCCCCTATTGCACGTATAGCATAAAAAATACTCGCATTAAATTCAAATTTGCGAAAATACAAATCCAAACTGTTAGCAAAATTATTGATAAAAGTCTCGCTGACCAAAGGCAAAAACAATAGCACCACAGTGGCCCCAGTTAGCAATCCATAGAGGAATAGTTTTTTAAAGCCAAGACGATTCAATAAACTAGGAAGGAACATCAAAGGCAATAACTTACTAGCAATCGAAAGACCCATCGCAAATGCCGCTATTCCTAGTTTTGATCTTAGCAAGAAATAAAAACTCATTAAGAAAAAGAAAACCATCGCTCCCTCAAAATGAAGATTACCCATCACCTCAATAATGATTAAAGGATTCAACGCATACCACAAAACGTTTTTCATCGGTAAAGACAAGTGCTGTAGGATACGCAGAATAAACATGATGGCACCAATCTCGCATGCCAATAAAAATACCTTCATAGCAACTGAAGACAAGTAAAAGCTATCTCCAGAAATGCTTACCGCACCCGCAAAAACAGTCTGTGCTACCGGAGGGTATATCGTAAAATAGTCAGGAGAATTAAGTTCATCGTACAGGGCTTGATCGAGGCCAGGTAAACTGTTCTCTGCACGAAGGTAATATCCCGGGAGTTGCTCAAATGGATTGGCACCTTCTACTATCAAGCGACCATCCCAGATAAATCGATAAATATCATCACTCAAATTAGGAAAGGCAAAGAGCAGGATAAATCGTACTAATATTCCAACGCCTACCCAAAACATGACTTGCGCCTTTGATCCAGCTTCCTTAGAGATAAAAACGTACAGGAAAAATAAAGGAATAAATAATCCCGCGATGAATCCAAAATCTGATTGTGCAGGAAAGTAGCCCAAGCCAGTAGCTAGTCCAATAAACAAGATAGCTAAAATAAAGCGTGCCCGATGCAGAAGTGAATTACTCGTGGCCTCCATTTTTATGGCTTAGGGATTTATTTAAAACTGTAGTGTCTGACTGAGTAGAAGCATATCGTACCAAAACCAATCGCAAGTAAAGCATGGAAGAAAATAAAAGTGGTATTTTGTAGATACATTCCAGCAGCCACCCCTCCTACAAAATAGCAAGCCAAGATACCTTCAAAGATAGTTGTCCAAGGCAGTTTTTTAGGTAAGTAATTGGTTTTTTGAAACGAATCCTTTATCGTTTTGATATTGAATTTAGGTGTTCTGATAAATGGAGACTTCTTCCCTCTATAGCCCTGCAATACTGCAATCGTGTTGTGCAATGATAATCCCATAGACAAGGATAAGAACACAGGGAATAGCAATATAAATTTAAGTAAGGTCTTGATATAACTTTTTCGATTGAGTTCCGCTTCTACATTGGCTACATAGTAAACCGCAATGACAGAAAACATGGAGATTAAAAATACCGCAAAGTACTTCACATCAACAACTATCGTCTCTAACAGAAATACCAATGGCACACTGACCAAGCCGGCTATTAATATAAAAAGGAAAACGCCGCTCGACATCAGATGGGCGGTAGCTTGTACCTTTTGAGAAAATTGCAGATCAGATTTCCATACTTGAGGGAGTAGCTTTCGAGCATTCTCTGCACCTCCTTTCATCCATCTGAATTGCTGAGACTTGAGTCCGTTCATTTCAGCAGGAAGCTCGGCTGGAGACCCAAATTTTTCTAGATATTTAATTTCCCATCCCTTCATTTGAGCCCTATAGCTCAGATCTAGATCTTCCGTCAAAGTATCCGCAGCCCATCCGCCAGCGTCATCAATACACTGCTTTCTCCATACACCAGCGGTACCATTAAACTGCAAAAGATAATTGCCCGCTTTTCTACCCATTTGCTCGACCGTAAAATGTACATTCAGCTGCAGCGCTTGCAGTCTAGTAATGATAGAGTAATTTTGATTGATATGCTCCCAACGCGTTTGCACTACGCCTACTTTTTCATTTTCAAAAAGAGGAATAGTCGCTTTCAAAAAGTCTTTTCTAGGCAAAAAGTCAGCATCAAAAATAGCCAAGAAGTCACCCTTAGCGAGGGTGTTAGCATGTTTCAGTGCGCCCGCCTTATATCCGACGCGGTCATCTCTTTGTACCATCTTGATGTCAAATCCTTTGGCACTGTATTCCGCTACTTTATTTTGAGAAATTCCCACCGTCTCATCCGTAGAATCATCAATGATCTGAATTTCAAATTTATCCTTAGGATAGTCAAACTCGCAGATCTTGTCGATTAATCGCTCTACGACATACATTTCGTTAAAAATGGGTAATTGGATGGTTACGAATGGCCAATCATAATTTTTAGTATCCTGCACCGGTAGGGTATTAGATTTTGACTGCCTCAGATAATGATATAATAAATTCAATTGGCTTAGACAATACACGGTGATGTACACCAATGCAAAAACGTAGATAGAAAGTATAAAATAAGCCACTGTGTAATGTATTATATCAATTTAAAAATTGTCCAAATAATCTTATGACCCGCTAAGATAGTTCCTTTTATGGTTCCACTTACCTTAGAGACCCCTATTCTCTTACGATAATTTACCGGCACCTCTGTGCATTTCAGTTTGTATTTTGCTGCTTTGACTTGCATTTCAACTGTCCAACCAAAATCCCGATCTTGCATGTCCAATTCCAGTAGTTTTGCATACGTAATGGCTCTGAAGGGGCCAAGATCTGTAAACGTGTACTTGTAGAAGAACTTAATCAAGGTAGTCGCTAGCCAATTACCAAATATTTGCTGCGGCATCATGGAGCCAGATTCCAACTGTCCCATAGCTCTTGAACCTATGACCATATCCACTCCTTCTTCCAAGATAGGATGTACAAGATCAACCATCTCTTCAGGATGGTCAGAATAATCCCCATCTAAAAAAACCACAATGTCGGGAGAAATACTTTTTTGCTTTATATGTGCTATCCCTTGTAGACAAGCACTTCCATACCCTTTTTCTGCAGCCAATATTACAGTAGCACCATGCTCTTTGGCTACCTTTTCAGTGTTATCTGTACTAGCATTATTGCATACTATGACCTCACGCACTAGCCCAGCTGGAATATCCTTCAGGACCATCCCGATAGAAGACTCCTCATTATAAGCAGGTATGATTACGTCTATGATGGTTTCCTTAGGCAAATCTATAAATCTCTAAAATTAAGTGCGGTTAAAGAAGAATTATGTAATTGATTATCAGCGCTTAATAAGTGTGGTGGCACCATAATCCAATTCCTCAAATTCCGTTAAAATCCTGCATCCAAGAAACAACCCAACAAGAAATCGTAAAATCTAAAAATCAGGCTATTTTCAACAGATGAAACAATCGGCAAAATTACACTTTTATATTCACTTTTAGCGCTTATTAACCTATGTTCAGCGACAGACTATAGTCATAGTATGACATAAATAGTAACCTTTATTTAAAATATGACCACCAAGCCAATTGTTATATACTAACATTGTTAATTTTGTGCTCTATGCAGCTTAAAATGAAATCGATATTTATTCCCTTGTTATTCCTGATGAGCCTCATCATAGGTCTATCTAGCTCCTGCAAACGGGATGTGGATTTCATTACAGATAGCTCCGCCAGCCTAGAGTTTTCGGTAGATACGATGCGCTTCGATACCGTCTTTACGACGCTCGGCTCTGCGACTAGAATCCTCAAAGTGTACAATCGCAATGACCAGCCGATTATGATTAGCAATATAGAATTGGAAGGCCGCAGCAATACTCGCTTCCGATTCAACGTAGATGGCATCTCGGATGAGTCCTTTGCAGATGTGCGCATCCCAGCAGAAGACAGCATCTATATATTCGGCGAGGTAACCATTGATCCGGACCAGCCTTTGTCCATCAGCCCCTTTGTGATAAATGACGAATTGGTTTTTGAGACCAATGGCAATGTACAACGCGTCACTCTAGAAGCATTCGGACAAAACGCCAATTACGTGACACCGCCCTCTTTCGCTGGAGAGATATCATTATTGAGTTGTCAGAACGAATCCATTCGTTGGGATGATCCCAAACCCTATGTTATATATGGTGTCTTGGTCATCGACAGTTGTCAGCTGATTCTACCAGCAGGGACTGATATTTTTGTACACGGCGGTATTGCTAGGACAGACGGCGAGGATGGACAAGACCCGATTGTATTCAATGACGGCATCATCTTCTTTGCGCAAAACGGACGCATACTTTCCGAAGGCACCTTGGACGAGCCAGTGACCATTCAAGGGGATAGATTAGAAGCAGAGTTTGAGGATGTACCCGGCCAGTGGGCAGGTGTACGATTTAGCGCAGGGAGTAGAGGAAACTTTATGCGCAATACCATTATCAAAAATTCGATCATTGGAGCCAGAGTGGATTCTGCGGCCAATCTGGTTGTACAAGACTGTCAATTTTTCAATACTGCAGGCGCAGGCATGATCGGCTTGCACGGCCAGATCAAAGCGACCAATTCTCTTTTCTACAACAATGGTGGCAATTCTGTACAGCTAGAATATGGGGGCACCTATGATTTTGATTATTGCACCTTAGCGAGTTATGGTGTAGACGCTTCGGCCTTACGCGCGACCAATGTATTTTGCCTCGATCAGTTATGCGGCAACTTTAGGATCAACCCCCTAGATGCGACCTTTAGAAACTGTGTCATCTTTGGTTCTCGCGACGACGAGATTGATTTGTTCAACCGCATACCCGAAGAGGACGCCTCCTTTTTCCAATACCGATTGCAAAACTGTTTGGTGCGTGTCAACGACCTGCCCACAGAAGAATTCTATACAGACTTTTTTGATCGTTGTGCGCCATGTCTCAATGGTGCGCCCACCGATTCCCTTTTTGTAAGCGTGGCAGAAGACGATTATCACCTCGACACGATGTCCATGGCGGAGATGAATGCTATGCCCTTACCCAATGTATTTTTTGATTTGGATGGAGTGCAGCGCGACGCGACTTCCCCAGACATAGGATGCTATGAATTTGTAGGACAATGATGCCGACCATCTCCATTATCGGTTGTGGCTGGATGGGCTGGCCTTGTGCGAGGCATTTGCTAGCCGCGGGATATACCGTCAAAGGAACTACCACATCAGCCGATAAATTAGCGCGGATCAGACAAGAAGGCATTCAAGGTTTCCAACTTGATCTAGATACTGATGAGCTTCCAGACGAACTACTCGCTTGCGATATTTTATTTATAAATTTTCCGCCTGGCCGAGGCGCAGAAAATCTAATTCCCCGTTACCAAAAGAGAATTGACAAAGTGATCCAAGCCGCTAAAAAGTCTGGTCTTCAGAAAATCATTTTTGCCAGCACCACAGGCGTGTATAAAGGGAGCGCAGATCAGACCATGGTTACTGAGGATACACCAGAAGACCCAGCTCGAGAGTCCGCCAAGGCCATGTACCGAGCGGAGCAATCTCTTTCCGCATACACGGACCAGTTGACGATTTTGAGATTTGCAGGATTGGTAGGACCAGGACGCAAAGCCGCCCATTTTTTTGCAGGCAAACAAAACCTGCCCAATCCCGATAACACCGTCAACCTCGTTCATCTCACGGATTGTGTGCAGGTAGTTTCACGCATTATCGAGCTCGATTATTTTGGTCAGGTATACAACGTAGTGGCCGATAAACATCCTACTCGCAAGGCTTATTATACCCAACTTACGCAGGATGCAGGTCTTGTACCCCCCACCTTTTCGACGGCATCATCTAGCCCTGATAAAACTGTGTCCAACGCAAAGATTAAGCAGGCATTGGACTACACCTTTGCGTATCCAGATCCTTTTTCTTTTCCTGTAGAGTAGATTTTTTGGGGCCATACCGACTTGACGTCGGTACCGGGTCGTCCGCTGTATGGGATATGAGCCCGCGCCAATATCAACAGCCCATATCCCATGCCGCTACCACCCCTTGTCCGATCTAGGCTCGCTGGCTCTGCGATCACTCACGTGGCCAAGCACGCATCGCATTGGCAGGGATGATTTCTGGAGTCCTATAATGAGTGTTACTGATCCGCTATTATTTTTTGACTACCAATAGCCATAAGATCAAAAAAGCGACCACACGGTTTACACAATATGTAGAATAATCATTAAATTGAAAAAAATTAGAATCTTATTATGCGCCGAAACCAACTTGTCTTTCTAGCCACGATTACCCAACTCCTTTTTGTTTGTACATTATTCGCCCAATCTAATGGGAATGGAGAAGGACCACCGTTCAACTTTTTCTTTCAAGACACTACAGTACCTGCAGGAGAGACCGCTTGAATGGATGTAATAGTAGAGAACTTTACTGATGTTTCCTCTTTTGAATTTGCTGTCACCTTTGATGGAGCATTATTTAACTTCGAAAATGTTATTACTTCTGAGCTCGATCCTGCCGGTTTGTTTTCAGGGACTCCTTATAATTATGATCCCAGCGACCCAATTGTTACAATAATATATGTTGACCTCAGTGGGGGTGCTTCCACCTTATCTGATCAATCCGTAGCTTTTTCTTTATGTTTTGAGGCCATAGGATCAGAGGGCGATTCCTCAGTAGTAGAGATACCAGACACCATTCCAAATGGAAATTTGGGTCAACTGTTTATAGCTGATGGTACGTCATTTATCATCCCAGAATTTAACCCAGTCTCTGGCACCCTTACCATCGGTGAAGAAATGAATATAATCGAATGTACAGATCTATGTTTTGAGCTAGGCACAACTTGGATATACGGCGGCAATGAAATTACACTCAATAGAGATTCCATTATTTGTGGAGAGATTTGGTATGGGATGAGTGAGCTCGATTTTTGTGCGAGAGACCTACAAGACTTTTTTTTACGCAAAGACAATGAGGCGATTTGGATGCATGATCCTGTCGCTAATGTATCCTCTATATTATATGATTTCACCAAAGGAGCAGGCGAGTCTTGGGAGATTACATTTCCAGGTGGAGCACCTTCGCATACCGTGTTTGTCGATTCTGTTTCTATTGAGAACATTGGTGGGCGTGAACTACAAGTACAGCACATCAGTGATGATCCTTATGCTTCCTTTTATGATTTTGGAGATAGAGTATACAATGGCATTGGGTCCAATCATTTTTTATTCCCCACAGGTAATCTATGTGATGGCGGAGCAAATGGACTGATCTGCTACAGCACAGCTGGAGAACAAATTTCCTTTGACGCAAATAATCTATGTGAACCAACAAGCACAAACGATTTACAGACTTTACCTAATTTGATGCTCTACCCCAATCCCGTCCAAGACAAACTCTACCTAGAAACCACCGAACAGAACTGGCACTACCAAATCCTCAACCTCCAAGGCCAACTCATACTAAAAGGCAATTATGAAGATAATATCGAGGTGTCGAAATTGCCATCTGGCATTTACTTTTTGCAATTGGGCAGAGAGGAGAAGATATTTAAGGCAATAAAATTTGTGAAGGAATGAGGCAGGAGCGTGATACTTGTATTGTATCTATGGCTCCAGCCATAGACACACGAGGGTATGTTAGGTGGACGCGTCAACGTCTAGTAGAATTCACCAAAATAAATCAATTTATAAACTCCAGCAAATGTTAAATTTATAGGTTTATGGATTGCTCTTGATTTTTTTAAATATATTAGAAAATGAGTTATCGTCTTTTAGTCTTTCTAAAGACGGTTTTAATTTTTTTGCCAACAATAATAAACTAAGATTTTTTAACTATTTAATACATAAATCATGACTAAATTAAACCGTCGCACCGTCGCACCGTCGCACAATCGCGCCGCCATGCTGAAACAGTTTCACCTGATTAAATTAATTTGTAAATCCTTAACCTTTTTAGTGTTTCTTGCAATTTTATCTTGTGCTCAAGAACAAAGGGATGAGGATATTTTTGAAGCTACAGGTGTAGGAAGTTCATTAATAGAACAAAGAAGCGACAGTGGCGTGGAATTACAATTTCACTCTAATCTTCTTGAAATGATAGACTTGTATGAAGAAAGTAACCTTGAATCTAATGGAAGTCTAGCTGAGTTATTAAATGAAATTTATCACTTGCCACAAGAAGAGGCAGAATTCATGCTCTCCAATTCTGGCCTCGTTGATATGGAACAGCTAAATTCATTGATAATAGAATCCGAAATCCTTGAGGGACAATTGGAGAATCTTTATGGAGAGGAATATGTTGAGTCAATATTACAAAATGTAAATAGTGATATTGATAATCCGCCTTCTGAGGTTTGTTTTTGGTGCAATAACTGTGATCCTACAGGAGGTATAAGCAGTCCGCCTGATGGATCTGGTTGTTACCTGCATCTTCATTGTCAAAAGACTCGTTTTTGGGTTACATCTGAATATTTCGATTATATCCCTTGGGATTGCCCTTGATCGATTTATGTAGTATAGTCCAGTCAAGCATATTATTTATGCTGGACTATATTTTTTAATCTCAAATATTTAAGGAGTTAAATTAGGAGTATGAAGACTTGTTTGTCATTTATTTTGTCATTTTATGTTGTTTTATCCCCGTTAATTTGTCAGCAAAAGAAAATATTGCACATCGTTGATGAAAGCAATATTAACGCAATACCATATGCTACTGTCTCTAATCTGGAAAAATCACAAGGTGTTTACGCGAATGAAAATGGGGTTTTCGACTTGTCGAGTAAGGAAATTCTAAAATTTGATACCCTCCTAATATCTGCTGTTGGATTCTTGGATAAGCAAATACTTGTTAATGATATATATTTCAAAGATACTATTATGCTCACAGTTTCGGATGTGACTTTGAGTCAAGTAGTTGTTAGCCCCTCAGATCCTATAGTTAAAGAAACTAATGGATATTTCATTGGTGTATTGCAAAAAAAAAATGAAGGTATTTTAAGTAACTATAAAAGTAAATATGGTGGTGAGTATGCAATTCGTATGGAGAAACATAATGCAGCAGATGAAATAGATAAAATATTTATTTATTTAGTTGCATCTAAAGGTAATGCAGCACCTTATAGAATAAAAATTTATAATGAACTAAATGGCTTGCCTTCGAAATTATTACATTCTATGATTGTTAAGCCCAAAAAAAAGTTAAAGAGATGGAAATCTATTCCTGTAAACAATTTTAATGTGACTCAAAATGAAAAAGTATTTTACGTGGCTTTTGAATGGCTGGAAACAAATGATAAAAAATACGCCAGTAATATAGGCAATGGGAAAAAAAATGGCTCTTACTTTGGTCAACGAGTGGGCACAATTAAAAATCAAAATGAACAGCTAACTTATATTAAAGCTTCTTTAGGAGCCCAATGGTACAGTAGCGATGAGTTTAGAGACGTTGTAACTGGTAAGCCTGTAAAATCATTTTTCTTGCCTATGATTAAGGTAAAAATGAAGTGATCATGTTTATTTTTTAATATTGTAGTTGGTAAGTTGATAATTTATTTGAGTTTTTGTGACAACTCTTCTAAAAAGAGATTCTTAACATTCGGTATCAATTGACCCTGTTTAACTCAAAATATTGGAGAATGTAATGTTCAGATACATCATTTTAATTCACATCTCTATACTTCCTTTTATGATTTTGGAGATAGAGTATATGAGGGTATTGGGTCCAACCATTTTTTATTCCCCACCGGCAATCTATGTGATGGGGGTACCAATGGGCTGATCTGCTACAGCACAGCTGGAGAACAAATTTCTTTTGTTGCCAACAATTTATGCGAACCAACAAGCACAAACGATCTGCAGACCCTATCTAATTTGACTCTATACCCCCCAACCCCGTCCTAGACAAACTCTACCTAGAAACCACCGAACAGAATTGGAACTACCAAATCCTCAACCTCCAAGGCCAACAAATGCTCCAAGGCCAATATCAAAATAAAATCGAAGTGTCGCAATTGCCATCTGGAATTAACTTTTTGCAATTGAGCCGAGAGGATGAAATGTATAGAGCTGTAAAATTTGTGAAGGAATGAGAGTATTAATTTATATTGTATTAGACAATTCTGTTTTTAAATAATAATTTATTCTTTTTTCTCACCTTTTAATTATATATTCGAAATATTCATTAGCTGAAATTGAATTATAAATTCAAATTCAAAGTAAGCATCCGATGAACTACACCTGAAAATTATTAGGCAACAGTTTTTCTAGGTCGAGAATACTGGTATTTGGTATTTTTTCTAGAGTGGATTTCATCCAGTCATATGGGTTTACCTCATTAGCTTTACAAGTGGCAAAGAAGCTATACATCTTAGCTATACGTTCAGCTCCTTTATGAGAACCTGCAAATAAGAAGTTTTTTCGTCCTAGTGCTAATGGTCTAATTTTATTCTCAATCAAATTATTGTCCAATTCTACATACTCAAACTTGAAAATATTCATCAACTTATTCCATTGTTTAATGGTGTAGTTCATCGCTTTACCTATTGCACTTTTGGGTAGCACTTTAATAGCTTCTTCTTCTATCCATTCTCTTAATTTAAACATTAATGGTAAGACATGCTTTTTACGATAATCCAATCTGTTTGTAGTTTCTAGTTTGGCAATTTTCTCCTGCCGATATATCTCTGAGAAAATATCTAATGCTATCATAGCCAGTTTAGGGTGATTATCCTTTGCTTCAAAATATTTACGACGTACATGAGCTAAGCATCCTGCCAAAGTCAGATCTTCTTGTTTAGCTAATTTATCGTATACACTATAGCCATCACACTGAAGCACTCCGTTATAACCAGATAACAATTCCTTAGGACCTTGCATGCCTCGACCTTTTCGATAGTTAAATAAGATAATATTTTGCAATGGGTTGTGATAGACCCATTGATAGCCTTGGTGTGTTTTTCCTACTTTATCTTTATCCATTACTTTGATTGGAGACTCATCAGCTTGAAGATAATTGGTGTCCAATACCTTTTCTTTCAACTTATTATATAGCGGATCAAGCAGTGCGCATACTCCTACAAACCAGTCATTTATGGTACTACTAGGAATGGGCACTTTATGTTCTCTTCTAAATCGCTCAATTTGACGATAAAAAGGAAGGTGGTCTACAAATTTATTAACTATAATGTAGCTCAGCAGCCCTGCTTCTGCTATAGATTTTGGAAGCGGTCTTTGAGGCATGTCAGCTATAACTATGCCGCCTTCTGGCATGGCATATTTAGGTCTAATATATCTTTTGCGAGTGAAACTCGCTGGAGTATAGTCAAGAACTTCTGTTATTTGTTCACCTATTTTTTTCATGCCAGCAGTATCTTCATCTGGCTCAATGACAATCTCTTCTAAAGGTAAGTGTTCTGGTAACGCTTGTCTTCCTTTATGCTTCTTCTTAGTTTTTGTATAACCCTTCACTTGTGTAGTGTGCTCTTCCAACTTTTCATCTTCAAGCTCTAACTCGCTAAACATACTTAGCTGATTGTCGGCTACAGGAGAAGCTTTATGTTTTTCGCTTTTTGAAGCGTAGAGCGCTTTAAGAAGTATCTCGTTTTGATGCTTCAGCTCATCATTTTGATTCTGTAACTCTTGAACTTTCTGTTCTTTACCAGTAATATATTCGTGCAAACTCACATATTAAAAGTACAAACTATATTCTATAAATTATACACTTTTTACTAGTCTTGTGTATCTTTTTTTTCGCTTTTCTTGAACCAATGAAATACCCGTCAGCATCAAAACTAAAGTCTCCCAGCTTAGTCCTAATTTGCTTGCAATAGCTGAATTTGGTAATTCAAATGTACCTTGTTCAAGTCTCTTATAATAAAGCATGAAGCCTCCGCTTTCCCATACCAACATCTTCATGCGATCTCGACGACGGTTTACAAAAATATACACGCTACCGTCTAATGGGTCACTTGCCATCTCCTGTTGAACGATACCACTTAGGCCATCAAAGCCTTTACGCATGTCGCATACTTTATTGTATAGATAATATTTATGATGACTCGTTAAGCCTATCATAATGGGATCCTTATTTCAAGACCTGAGGAGGTTATTATTTTTATATGGCGCTCCTCTTGCTTTTCTACAATGAGTTCACTGAATTTGAAATCTTTAGCATTATGTTGTTCTTTCTTTGACTTTTGAAGATAGTAGTGCACCATTGAAGGGCTCATGGAGTGTTGTTTGCCATATTCTTTCTGACTTAAACCTGATCGCTGAAAGTCTTCCCTAAATTTCTGATAATCCATCTCTTTGTTATTTTTGACAAAGATTATTCTTATCTATGTATTAGGCAATATGCACTTGGACGGATGCTTACTTTTTACGTGCAAATGTAGAGAATCTAGGAGTGGAATGGGGGGATTTTTGAAGGGAATTGGAGGGGATGGTGATGAAGAATTGGTATTGGGGTATGGCGCGGGGTGTGTTTCGCTCCCGTCCCACTAGTATGGATAAGGCTGTGCTTTGTCTATATTAGTGGGACCTGGCCCTGTCGACCCATTGTCTGTTTTTTTTTTGATTGATATCGACATGGCGATATAAAGCTGATAAAGGGATAGCAAGTCTTCTGTCTGATTTATTTTGTTAGCTACTTTTGTTCATTTCACTACTAATAAAATTCAATACTTCATTGACTATTTTCATTACGGTTTCCTTTCTGGCTAGAGGGTCTATAAGGTTAAAAGTCCTTTCTTTTGTGAAATCTTTTAACCAAAGCATTTCACCATCTGAAAACTCAAAATATTTATACCAATATGTGCTGCTTTCTACTATATGTCCATCCCTAGTCAGGTTGTCTAAAATTTCTTTTTGAGTATCATTAATTCCTTCCTTCTCAAAACCCCAAAACAACCATTCGTTTTTCTCATGCCAAACAAAGCCATTAAGACCTTCATTCACTTTAAAAGAAATTCCTCCTTCTTCTCCATTTTTGTTGTTTTGAAAATGAGTGAGCTGAGTTATTGAATCAGGGTCTATTGATTTTACAGTATTCAGTCCCCTGCCATTCAATTCCATTTCAAGTTCGTTCCAAAAGTCATCGATTGCGTGCCACTTTACATGCTTAAAATTATCTAGTAGATATTTCGTAGCATTCATTGAATCTTTATTGTGACCTATGATTTCTTTCAACTTTATTCGTTCCTTAATATCTGTATTACTATTTGTCATTTTATTTATAAGTTTCTCGTATTGCAGTATTGATTCTCTAATAAAAGGTTTATTATATACATCTTTTAGACATAACTTCAACCATCTAAGAATATGAGCTTCATAAGATATGCATTGACCTTTTATCCTCTCTAATGTTTTAAATTCTCCAAGACTTTTAGTTGACGGTTCGTGTCCATCCAATGTAAGATAAAGCACACTGATGTTTTCTTCTGAAATATTCTCATTTTCTCTAACATGCCTATAATATCTTTCTAGTTGTCCACCAGCTTCACTATTGCTATCTCCCGCATATATCTTGTTTTCAATGATTATTGCATTTCTCGACGTTCTATCAATGATTAATATATCAATATTATTATTCTCTTTTTTATTTAACTCATCAGGATAAACTATCGCATTTCGAAAATTTGAAAAATCAATTTCTTTGAAGAGTCCAATGAAATATTTTAAAAAATAATCTTTTAAATCATGAGAGCCAGATGGATTTAATAAAGCAGCGACGAACCGTGAGTGTAGCTTTCTTTCATCATGTTCTTTGTACATAACAGAAAATATATTAAACTTCTCCTCTTCCTCTCTTGCAATATCATAATGTTCTTTTAATATTCCGATAGTCTGAATTAGGTACTTAAAGTTATTATCCATAAATTTTATTAGACTTGTTTTTTTATAATTGTAACTAAAACTATATTCATTCCTTAATAACTCCAGCGGCATATATTTGACTTATTAGTATATCCATCGCTAATGCAAAAAAACTTAAATAAGAGTAGAATTGGCTAGAATTCTCTGTTAAAAAAAACATATTGCTGCAAAGACCAAGATTTAATATTTTTAATCTAGTAACCGTTAAGGCTTCCTTATATTTTAGCAAAGCTAATTCAGTTAGCTGAGGGCAAACTTTTATTAAGTGATTAATGTATTTCTGAATAGCCTCCTCTTTATTCATATTTTTGAGCTCGTCTTTTTTTATGTGTTTTAAGAATAACAAATTGTTATTGGTTTTATGCTGAAATGACCTATAACGTCCAAAGCATACCTGACTACCGAAGGAAGGATAGCAAGGTCATGCAGTGTTATATTCCGTACTCATCTAAGATTAAATTGTAGCCCAATTATTAGTCTGTACCAAACCTCTTAAATTATCGTAAACCGCTAACGCCGATAAGTTATAATCAACGACATTAGCAAAATCTCTAGCTCTCCCAGTAATACCATTTCTTGTGAATGATTCTGTTAATTGCCTCGCTGTTTCTAATTGAATTTTTAGACCCTCTTTTGTTAGCGAGTATGTTGGTTTAACAGACAGTCGCGCTTGGTATCTAAGGCAATGCAAATAATGTTGAAATGAATGTCGTTCTGTATAATTTACTGTTGAAGGTTGTGTGCCCGGAGTGAAGAGTATGTCAGAATAAGAAGAGCCAAATGAATTATCAGTTCTTAAATTTGGTAAAATACCAACTCTATTTGCCATATCCAAGAATGGAATTTGATATTCAGAAAGAGCTTGAGGGCAATAATACCATTTACTTCTTCTACTCATTCCATCTTCAGGGCTATTGAATCTAGAGGTGTTAAAATTCCTGACATTTAACCAATTTCCAGAAGCGATTGCATCAACTTTAGATAAAGAAAATAATAGCATTTGATGATTTGTATATCCTACTATTACTTTTTTATGTTGATGTTTAATTCCTGTCGTCAAATCAAGTAAATTAACCATCCAGTTAGGATCGGAAACAAGATATTCATTGGTAGTTGGTTCTGCAATTATATAGCATCCTGCAATATCCCAAGTGTCTAAGTACTCTATTATCTGATGAATTGAGTCCTCATCAGAGGCTGCTTCTTTCGAAATACATATAGCAATATAAATATCTTTGTCTGTAATTAGTTTTTGAGCTTCTTCTATGAGAATATTATTATACGCATACCAATCATCATTAATTAGGCTAGACATTAATCCAGGTAGAATGAAAAAGTCACTATTTAATGGAGTATTATAATCATCCCTTAAGATTGTTAACATTTGTACAATCTCACTTCGACTAAATAGAGCTGTTTGATAATTTGAAGGCCAAAATGAATGGGAAGTCAATCTGTCATGATCAGACCTCGGAATAAAAAATTGAGGATCAACAACAACTCTTCCTCCCTTTGATGCAATTCTAGTTGCGTATCCCGTCATCTGAGTAAGGGTTAAATCTCTTGGACTTAATATAACAATACCTGTCCCCCAGCTGTCTAAAAGTTCTTCTGACATACTCATCATTCCGTGTCCAAATTGAAGATATAAATCCATTATTTAAAGGTTTAAAGTTGATTTAATTGCTAAATATATTTCTTTGCCTTCAATTGCATTCCTAGGTCTACGATACCTTCTATGATCTCCTAGTAATCTTATGAAGGCAGATAGTTGAAATTGGGAATCTCCACTAATCCGCAGCGTTGGTAAAGAACTATTCTCTAATTTTTTAATTATTCTGTAAACATCATTATTTGTATCCTTTATGTAAAAATTTTCACCTTTAATCATTTCATAAACAACTACACCTATTGAAAAGAGGTCCGATCGAATATCAATTTCCTTTTTTAAGTTTCGAAATTGCTCTGATGAAGCATATCCCAAAGTAAAAACTCCAAATGGACTATTTGAATCAGTTATTGACTCTAGATCTAAATGTCTTGAAATACCAAAATCTAATAGCCAAAATTTTCCCGTGTCATCAAGCATTATGTTGTCAGGCTTAATATCTCTATGAACCAAATTGTTTTGTTCAGATAAGATAGTAATATCTAACATAACATCTAGAAATTCACAAATTTCAGTAAGCGAAAACAGTTTTCCTCCTTGTATGATTTTTCTCAGATTTTCTCCAGAAACGTATTCTTCAATTATCCATAAGGGGTTGGGGTTTGCTTCATCGCAATTATGAAAGTAAATCTTTGGAATATTAGTAGAGTTTAAGAGACTGACAGCTAAAACTTCACGCTTTGATCTTTCTATACTGTCGTCCTTTGGATATATCTTCTTGAAAATTACTTTTCCAATATCAGGGTGATCAGCTATAAACACCTCTTTTTGTCCTCCTCCTTGTATTTGCACAAGATTTGATAACCTTTTATACTCATTTTTCATTTATAAATTTTCCTACGTGTTCATTTATCAACCATGAATAATACGAGCTTGGCAATTTATTATTTTTCGATCTCTTTACAACTTTTGCTTTGTTTCCATCATAGGTTATTAAACCCGTAGCTGTCTCACTTTTAAATCTACTCAGAGTTGACTTTTTTCGCTCTGGAACTAACACGTAGCTTTGAGAAGAAAAATTTAAGTTTAATTGGGCTTGTTCAATAGCTTTTTTCCAGTTTTTCATTTTAGCTTCGATTGCTACAATGTCTTGGATAAAAAAAGCATCCTCCAAAAGGCTTATTGATACTCTCTCGTCTTTTATTTCAACTAATTTTGATTTAGTTAGTCTATCAATTGTTGACTCAACTGTCTTTGATGAGAAACCTAAGTTAGATATTAATCTTTTTAGACTAATTCCTCTTGATTTTTTAGCCGATATATAGTGTAAGATTTTTAAATCTTGCTTAGACAAATTACTTCTTTCTTTACTCCATTTAATGTTTTTATTTTTCTCCCACGAAACAACAAGAATGTCAGGAATTCCTCCATCAGTTATAGTTTCTTGCAAAACAACATACTCTAGACTGTCATCCTGAAAAAGATCATTCTTCTTTAGAAAAGAATCTACAAAACTAGCTTCCGCTCCTTCTCTTATTACTCTTGAATTTAACTTCAAATCAATATCATTTTTCATTTAGATGGTAATATAACGATTTTATACAAACTTAAGTTTCTGCTCTTTATTGAATACAATACCGCGATATACTATACCACTACATACCGCATATCTCTCCTATCCTTCCCCTATAGAATAGATCCTTTTACTTAAAACAACCGTGAACAGGGCGGTGTGTTTAGTGATGTCATTAAAGATATAATTCCCAGTATGCAACCTAGTTAAAAGATGTATTCTTCATTACACCAACAATATACAAAATAAGAAGCAGAAGATTTACACACACCATCTCCCCCCTTTTCGCGGAGGCGCTTGCGCCGGAGCTCGGCGCAGCGGAGCGAGCAGGGCAAGGGATCGACGCGGCATCCTGACTGTAGCGCAGCGGAAGGTCAGGATATAGCATAGAGCCCGACCCCGCGCTTTTTAGCGCTGGGGATGACCCCAATACAATATAAGCCTATACAAAAAAAGGAGGCTCCCTCCAATCGAGAAAACCTCCTTCTTTATTATCACTCAACTGATATAATACCGGTCTACAGCAGATTCTTGAACCTAGGTCTTCTTGGTGCGACATCGCCCAATCTGGCTTTCTTGTCCTTCTCATAATCCGAGTAGTTGCCCTCGTAAAATCTCACTTGGCCGTCGTCCTCATAGGCGAGGATATGGGTCGCGAGTCTATCGATAAACCATCTATCGTGACTGATCACCATGACGCAGCCCGCGAAGTTTTCGATCGCC
>CAKZVJ010000319.1 GCA_937923345.1 uncultured Saprospiraceae bacterium | reverse complement strand
TACATTCAAAACCTATAGATCGGCAAAATTTTTAAATGAGGTACCCATTTTTACAAAAGATAAAACAGGGATAAATATTACCATTATTGTTGCTCAATTTTTATTACTGTTTACCGAAGAGCGCTACCGAGCGGCTATAGATAAAATAGAGACTATTATACAGTATACTCATGCACACCTTCGCAAAGATGCTACCTATCGATCTAACTGCTTTTTGAAAATGCTGGTTAGGCTTGTAGATTGTAACTATCATCGAGCGGCAACAATTCGTAGGACGAAGGTTTTGTATGAAAAACTTAAAAATCACCCTCCTGAAATGCAAAGACAAACCAATCATGTCGAGATTGTTCCGTTTGAAGTATTGTGGGAGATTATTCTTAACTCTATAGACAATACTACCAGAGGCAAGTTCAAAAAATCAAAGTAGCTTGAGTATGCTACATTGTTTGTATTTTATAAACAAATGATATACAGGATAATAAGTATTTTGTATGAGTGTTTTTCTATATATTAGATACACGAAAAAACATGTAAATCCTAATTGTCTACACGAATATTTAGTGTCATATTTGTGCTGAGTGTCAACAAATAGCTACAATACTTTGATTAGTTTAGCACTAGATTAAGCTAAAAATGCCTTAAGCGCATTTTTTCTACCACAATAAGGGCCATGAAGCATCCCTGTAGACACCCAAAAAACAAAAAATATTAGTCAGTTTTTCGCTTAGTGAAAAACTTGACTATATTTTTTTTGATATATCTTATTGGAGTATTCCGCCTTTCGTGTAGCATTAATGAGCCTGTAATAGCAATTTATTTAGTTCTAGCAAATAATGTTAGTCAACTTTGATGGGGTGACCAATTGATTAAAGGTGTATTTGCTAGCAGTATGTCCCGTCCGTTTAAGAATAGATGATGACTCTATGCTTCAACTGGCTTTATCAGCACAAATAATTATATACCCTAAATCTTATTCTTTGTCAAAGTATCAAAAATGTTAGTGCATAGGTTTTATGCCCTTTTACAAGTTGTATTTTGATTTTCCTATAACTCTGATTTTTGTTACATTTATACAATGTCACAAAATTTCAAGTACTCTGAATAACATGCGTGTTGTTGGCAGTTACTATTCATTTATTTATTAATTAGATGCAGGAATTGTTAGAATTGATCAAGATTGTAAATCCCACGAAGCTAAAAAATATCCAAATCGTTGGAAAGGGGGATACGAAGACGGATAGTCTATATTGGTTGCTTCAAAAAGGGAAAATTAGTACGGATGAAGAAGCAATGAAGCATCTTTATCCGGAAACAAAATCAAAAGGAGGTTTGTATCAAGTTAAAGAGAAGCTGTTAAATAAGCTTTTAGATAGTTCTTTGATAGTTGATACTCCCTATAGTAAAAATTCTAGCTATACTATTGCTCGTTACAACTGTCTTAATTACTGCGCTGCCTTCGAAAGGGCTTCTTTTAATGGAGTTAGAAAGCTAGTGATAAAATTAGGAGAGAAAATTTTGAAAATAGCATTGGCTTATAATATGTGCGATATTATTGTCCGAGTATCTGGAGTTCTAACAAGAAAAGCAGTTTTCATCCTAAGAGATATCAAGAAAGTAAGGTACTACAGAGGTTTGTATGTGAAATATTCAGAATTAATGCAGTTGGAAGAATTGTCTACTTATTATTGGTTAGAAATTTCTTTTCATACTTCCCAAAAGAGAATGGTAGAAGGTGGGGTATTGGTAGATCAGGCTCAAACTTATATCGATGAATTAGAGTCAAAGCTTCTCCCGGACCACACCGCTAATACTTTTGCAAATATTTTAAGCTTAAAAATTAGAATAGAAGAGCTTAATAATAACCATGAAAAAGTGGTCGATTTAGTGGATGAATATTTGGATAAATTAGAAGGTTATAATGATGTCCGCACTAATTATTTTACAGTCGGTTTGAATCGAAAACTATCTGCCTTGACGACACTTAGAAGATTTGAAGAGGCGGAGGCGGTTGCTAATTTAGCGCTTAATCTTGCTAGAGAAGGGATGCCGTCCTGGTTTACAGCATTAGAGAATCTTATTATTCTATATTTTTATCAGGCAAAATATGCCGAGGCATTTGAAGTGTTTCAAACGGCAAGTACAAACAGAGTATTAAAGGCATTTCCAAAATCTCGACAAGAGATATTCAAGGTATATAGGGCTTACTTGCAGTTTTTTATCAATACAGATTTGCTATCCACCGATAAGGTGGGAAGTGAATACAAGGCATATCGGTCTGCTAAATTCTCTAACGAAGTCCCCATTTTTTCTAAGGACAAAATCGGTATCAATATTACAATTCAAATCGCCGAATTTCTTTTATTGTTCACCGAAGGCAATTACAAAAAAGCCAAAGCAAAAGTCGAGTCTTTGAGGCAGTATGCAAACTCCCATTTACGCAAAGGAGTCACTTTTCGCTCCAATTGCTTTATGAAAATGCTGATCAAACTGATAGAATGCAATTTTCAAAAAAGCGAAACTATGCGAAAAACTAAATCGCTTTATGCAAAGTTAGTGAACCAGCCTTATGAAGAACACAGACAGACTAGCCATGTTGAAATAGTTCCTTACGAAGTATTGTGGGGTATCATATTAGAGCATATTGATGATGAAACTAAACTAAAGTTTAAGGCGAAATCCAAAGTGACTCCTAAAAGTTAAATAGCAATACAAGGCATTTAGAAGCCCTATTCACGGTATCTGGAAATATAGATGGTGCATTAAAAATGAGTAAATATTCAAATATTAAAATGTTGATATACAGTTATTTGTGGATATTGTGAAAATTTTAACGTCTTACTTTATACAAGAAAATGACGTCTGAAAAATATTTTATTTCCACAACTTTATCTATACCTTTGATCAGTAGCGCCAACAAACTGCGTTAAAATTATAGTCTACATCTGAAAACAACCCTAAATGCTTAGCCACTTGCATCCTGTAAGCGACTAAAAGTTTTTAGCCATACGAGTTAATTTCGCACGAGAACTTTCATTTCTTCACCAAGCGAATAATGCGACTAAACTTGTTGGGCAAATCTAATGATATTCTTTTTTCCTGGCCTGCAATATGGAATTGTACTGCCTTGGCGCAAAGAAACATGCCCTTGTGCAACAAAATATTTCCTTCCGTACCATATAGTTTATCGCCTAAAATTGGATGCCCAATGGCAGCAAAATGAATGCGCAATTGATGCGTTCTGCCCGTATGTGGATGCATATTGACCAAGCTCCAGACTTCACCAGAAGTAGTTTCTACTTTGTCTATCAGCGCATAGGAGCTTTCTGCCGCTTGGTCATTGATGGGGAGTTGGATGTTGCCAGATTTTTCTAACTCACCATGCACAATAGCCACATACTCTTTCTGGATTTCCTTTTTTACAAATTGATTACCAATCTCTATCTGAGCCGTCTTGGTTTTGGCAACAATCAAACATCCCGAGGTCGCCTTATCCAAGCGATGACAAGGCGTAGGGTAGGGCAGTGCATCTGTTAGATTACTTTTGCTGAGATTGTGGCCAAGGGTGTTGTACAAAGTTCGATATGCGTTTCCACTAACCACCAGACCCGCTGGTTTATTGATCACAGCCACATGTTCATCTTCATATAGGACTGGTATTTCTAATTCATAGATTTTTGGAATCTTACTGAAGTCCGCTAAGAGCTCTATACGTTGGCCCGTTTTGATTTTCCAGCCCGACTGTCCCGGAGCACCATCCACCAAAAGACAACCTCGCTGAATCGCTTTCTTTATCCCTTTTTTGGAGGGAATGATTTTTTGAAAAGCGACAAATGCAATGTCGTAAAGCCTGGCCTGATCCTGTGATGAAGAAACGATATAAGAGTCTAGAATATTCAATCAGTAATCCACCTTTGTGTGAAATGGTTCATTCTTATAGAGTACATCAAGCTCATGGTACTATTCTTTTAGATTGAGTTGACCAAATACACTTGCATCAATCCAGCCCTTATCTTTATCATCCCCTTCGATAAAAATATCTCCAATAAAATGCTCTCTTTCTACACTGGTGTCATTATCACAGTAAGCGACCATAAATCCAATTTGTTTGCCCTTTTCTAGCTTTACTCGACAGTGCTCATTGTCCTTACTCTTTTCATAATATTGGTCATTGTATACGCGCAAGCCAACTTCCCACACAATCATGTTTTTATTTCTTTGCTTTCCTATTTTTACATGCTTGTTGAAATATTGTGGCTTTCCATCTACTCCGATATCAACCACCTTGTCGTCTAGCGATAGATGATAGGCAAATGCATTATGATTATATTGGTGTATACCGCCAGATCGATCTTCATCAATAAATATTTCTAGACAATCATCATCCCAATATCTATCAAGGCCATCTGCATGCGTGTCAATTATGATGTCGTCTTTGATTTCAGCAAGGATGTAGATCATATCCTCATCCCAAAGCAACTTATACCTTCCTTGAAAGTCTTCCTTACTTGGTACTTCCCCGACCATGACTTGATCCATATTTCGCCATGTCGCTCTTGACCAACTTTTTTCTAAACCCTTCCCATCTAGGGTAGGCTTCTTGTCTGCCTTTGCGATGGACTGCGGTAGAAAAGTCTCATTAATATTCGGAATACCCGCACTAGGCGCAGTAGTAGGACTAGGCGTTTCGGTAACCGTCGTAGTGGTAGAGCGGGATTTACAGCCAAATATAGTCGCTAGGGATAAGACTATTAATAGTATTCTGTTCATGCTTATTTAAGTTCTAAGTTTGTTTCAGCAGTAGCGCTTGCTTGCTGAAGTTTAATCATATATTTTCCTGCTGGCAGATAGTACTTTCCGTCCTCCGCAGCATCCATGGAATGGCCCTCTTTGTCTTTTAAATAGGAAATTCCTGCAGGACCAATGCTATAATCAAAATCATATACATTGATTCCTTTAGTGGCAGAAACATAGTTAGAGTAGATGGTTCCATTTTCATTCTCTATACTCAAGTTGACTCGACCAGCATTTTCAGTGTAGAATCGAATAGGCAAGGTAGGAGACTCCTTTGGAGTCCAAATCGTTTTCTTCGCTCCAAGCCCACGCGGAGCTCTTTGAGTGCCCATCTCAAAAACCATCAATGCCTCGCTGCCATTCATCTGCTGCAGCGGAAGCACATTGCTTAAGTAGATAGATCTACCATGCGTACCCACGACCAAGTCATTCGTTTTAGGATGCACGACCACATCATGC
This sequence comes from uncultured Saprospiraceae bacterium, assembly GCA_937923345.1. Taxonomy (GTDB): domain Bacteria; phylum Bacteroidota; class Bacteroidia; order Chitinophagales; family Saprospiraceae; genus JALZVN01. The sequence goes on along the minus strand of CAKZVJ010000319.1, from coordinate 2,867 downwards.
ACCGCTACGGCAGGCAAGCCATTATTCATCAACATGTACGTATTGCCTTTATCTAGACTGATGTATAGTCCATGATCTGTTCCTACGTAAAGTAAGTTAGGATTGACTATATCTTCTTTGATTACATTTACTGGCTCATTTGGGATACCCTGTGAGATAGATCTCCAGGAGGTACCTTTGTCCACAGACATGTAAACGTAGGCAGAGAAATCATCCCAGCGATATCCGTTCATGGAGAGATACACTGTATTGGGATCATGCCTACTCGCCCATACCCGCGTTACCCACATATCCTCGGGTAGGCCTGCAGATATATTCTCCCAGCTGGCTCCACTATTGTCAGTCCTGTACACCAGGCCATCATCCGTGCCCACATAGAGTTGACCAAACTGAAACGGTGACTCATCGATAGAAGTAATCGTACCGAATGCCACGTCTCCTTTTTTACCCCCTTTGGTGAGGTCCTCAGAAAGCGCTTTCCAGTCTTCTCCCTTTTTCATGGAGCGATACAATTTATTCGCCCCCAAGTACAAGATGTCTTGATTATGTACCGACAAATGAATCGGAGTCTGCCAATTGAACCTCAAAGGACTCTCTCCCAATTCGTGTTTCGGTTGGATCAAGGTTCGCTCACCAGTGGTTTTGTTTATTCTGAAGTACCAGCCAAATTGAAAACCAGTGTAGATGGTATTATTATCTCTCGTATCCACTTGCACTTGCATGCCATCCCCACCGATCAATTCTTTGTAAGGATAGTGGCCTGTATTGTGCCATCTATTAGACGCTTGATAGGTATGGGCCCCCACCCAAACACCATTGTCTTGGAGCCCTCCATATATATTGTATGGTTCGGCGTGATCAACTGCTACTGCATAAAATTGCCCGACTGCAGGCGTGTTAGATTTTGTCCAGTTAGCTCCATCATCATAGGAGACATGCACGCCACCATCATTCCCGAGTATGATATGTTCATCTCGCTTTGGATTGCACCACAGCGCATGATGATCTACATGCACATTGGCTTCATTTATATTTTCAAAAGTCTTACCCCCATCTCGTGAGATGACTACGGGTACACCCATAAAGTAGATTTTGTCCGCATCAATAGGGGAGATTCTTATCTGCCCAAAGTAATAGCCATACGAATTGTACACCTGGTCTAGATAGTCACTGTGCGTTCGTTTCCAGGTAGTGCCATCATCATCAGAGCGATATATTTCCGCCCCCACAACAGGGGTGTCAAACAAGAGCGAATTAGCATCTTCCGTATAAGTTACTAGGTCAGCTGGAATGATATTACCTTTTTTTATTTGCTTATGAACATATTCATAGTCGTATTTTTTTGGAAAATTTTGATCCTTCAAATAGCCTTTCACTTTGTCTTCTGAGAGCGCCAAAAAACTGGCTTTGCTCATCCCGCGAAGCGCATCTTTAGTCAGTACATCTTTCTTTTTTTTCTTATCCGCAGGACGTCTATCGTAGTTGTCAAGGATAGCATACATGACGCTTTGACCATCGATATTCTGTCTAGTGATACCGATACGGCCGACTCCTTCGCCAGTCGGGAAGCCACTTTTGTCTCCGCTGATATGCGACCAAGTATCTCCACCGTCTTCACTTTTATAGATACCAGATCCAGTCCCAGACTCTACAAAGTTCCAAGCGCGACGTTCTCTTGTCCAGGTTGCAGCATATAGCAAATCAGGATTTTTATCATCTATCAGTAGGTCAATCGCTCCACTATTTTCATCCACATATAGCGTCTTGGTCCAGGTGTTTCCCCCATCGGTCGTCTTGTATACCCCTCTTTCTTCATTAGGCGAATAGAGATGGCCAAGCATAGCGACCCAAAGCGTATTATTATCCGTCGGGTGCAATATAATCCGTGCCGTATGATGCGTCTCAGGCAGACCCTTGTGCGTCCAGGTCTTGCCCCAATCCGTACTCACATACATCCCTATCCCCGCATAAGAAGAGCGACTAGAGTTGACCTCACCCGTCCCGATCCAGATGATACTATCTCGCCAGTTGACCGCTATATCGCCGATGGTCATCACCGCTTCCGTATCGAATATGGGTGTGAAGCTGTCTCCATTATTTTCGGTATACCACAGCCCGCCTGACGCGTAAGCCGCAAAAAAATGAGAAGGATCCTTGACATCTACATCCAGATCTGTCACCCGGCCACTGAAGACAGTCGGCCCCACAGATTTGAATTCAAGCGCATTGACGGTACTGTTGGATAATGCCTTTTTTCGTTGCTCTTGCATTTGCATTCTTTCGGCAGCCGGGGTAGCAGGTGGTTGTTGCGCATGACTAGTGACTATCCAGAATGAAAGTAAAATGCCTAACAGTTTTTGGTATTGCATATTTTGATTTTTGAGCCTACTGTACGGAGCGGACTCATTATTTAATAAAGAGAGTCGGAGTCACTAACACTGCCTTACAAAAGGTTTTGTCAATAGCTTCTATTCTGGAGGGAATACGATTACCATTCTCAGACTTTTTAGCGACATCCGCCCTCTTCTGCTAATATATATCTTATGCGCTGCTTTTAATAATATTCGCAAGACTATCCGCCGTTTGAGATAAATCATCACTTTACTTAAGTTATGTAAGTCGTTGAAATCTAGTCCTGTAGAGCAGTTATTGTTTTTTGATGTGTAGGGCGTGCCCCCTCAGATATGGCTAAGCTCTTGCTATAGGACTCCCCGTATAATCTTTACTTTGAACATGGACTTTTTGACACCCAATGTCGGGGTCAGGCACTACAGGACTCCGCTTTGCTTCGGTACTGGCCTGCTGAAAAACGCAACCCAGCACATCCCACTATCGTGGGATTCCTTCCGATCCTTCACGCAAAAAAA
>CAKZVJ010000318.1 GCA_937923345.1 uncultured Saprospiraceae bacterium | reverse complement strand
AGCACAAAATTAAGTAAGTAAACCATCATAATGGCTCCTACGGCCATGGAGACAGCTGCTCTGAATTTTTGAGTTACTTTGATGATTCCTGTTTTGTAGATGAAAAGCATCATAAATAATAAGGCTACTGTTAGCATAACTGCTTGAAATATAATTCCAGTGGTACCAGCAACTCCAGCATAAATGACTGAAACGGTTCCTACAAAAAGCCCTTCTAAGAGCGCATATAATGGCGCTAACCAAGAAGATTTATCTGGATTATAATTAGCGTACATTACGACACCAATCCCACCAAACATACCCACATACATAAGTATTTGATTGGGAAAAGTATAACTGAACATGGTAGTAATCATCATTAGGCCTAACAAAATAAAAGTCTTGTTGATTGCTCCATTTATGGTCATTACCTCCCCAGAACGGGTGATCATATCGCCATCCAAAACCTCAGTCTGAGATGTACTTCGCATTTTGTCCTCATTGAACATTGGATTTGAGGATTCTAGAAAATTTCTTCTTGCCATTCTATTGTAGTTTAATTCCTTTATTAAGACGCTTGTTTTTTAAATAATAGTACCAAAATACTTATTTATTAGATAAAAAAAAGAGCTTTCACCGCATTCAGCAGTAAAAGCTCCTTTTTTATGAATATTTGAAGGAGATTACTCTTCTTCAGAAGTATTACTATCTATTTTATTGACTGCTATTGCTGTGGCAATGGCATTAGAAAACGAATCGTCTGCTTCTACATTTGCAGCTTTTACTGTAGGAGTAGCATTGGTATTCGTCGGTGTAGGAGTCACTGGAGCAGTAGTTTGCACTTCTTCAGTAGGCTTTGCAGTAGGGACTACCACTTTAGCGGCTGTTAACGCTGAACCAAGGGCTGTTAATTTGTCCTTATCTTGTTCTCTTGCCTCTTGAGCAGACTTGATGTCTTCGGCAATTTTGCTCTTGATTTCTTTCTCTACCTCTTTTTTTGCCTCCTGCTGCTTTAACTTAGCCATTTTGCCATCTAGTTCAGCTTTTGTTTTATTCATATCCGCCAACTTCTCTTCTTTTGATCGGATACGTTCATTAATCATAGCTAGCTTAGCTTCTCTTAATTGTGCTTCTAGTTGACCGCCACTGTTAATTCTTTTATTTTGGAATTCTAAATCCTTCTTGTCACGATTAATTGATTTCTCCATTTTGTCCATAGCATTCAACAGACCATCATATCTCTTTTGTAACCTATCTGTAGCACCACCACCATTACTAGCGTTCGGACCATATTTTTTATCTTTCACCAATTTGAAAGCTGAATCTAGTCTGTTCCAAATTTGTGAACGATCATCCTTGGTAAACTTGCTGTCTTTAAATTCATTTTGAATGTCTTTCAGTTCATTAAATAACTTACTAAGACGACCATTTTCTACTTCTCCTTCGATTACCTCTAGCTTCTCCATAAAAGAACTTTTTAAATCTGCAGAAGCAGCCCTAAATTCTTTGTCTAACGCGGATCGCATTTTTTTTAGAGAATCAAAGAGTTCATTTGTTGATGATCTTAGATTTTCAGAGTGATTACGCAGCAGACTACGATCTCTTATTTGTCCTTGTACTTTATTCCAAAAACCTTTAAGCTCATCAAATACATCTCCACTGAAAGCAGTCATGCTATCTACCTTAGATTTGATATCGCCCAATTCATTTTCATATAAATCATGTAATTTATAGGATAGCACTATGACTGGCCATTCTGTTTTACATCTTCTAAGGATATCACTTCCTTTGATTACTTTGAGTTCATCAGGTAGGATACTCTCTGAAACAGATAATGGTCTATCCATTTTAGTGGCTGACTCAGGTAGAGCAACGACTTCATTTTTTTTCCATTTGTTGATTAGATCTGACTCTAACTGATCTGTAACATCCTTGTCAGGAATACTCCAAATTTCTACAATGTTCTCTTTAGGCTTTAACTCTAAAGTTAAAAGCACTTTTTCTTCTTTTTCATTGGTTGCACCAATTACAATCCTGGTATTCATAAAATTACTTTGTAGTTTATATTCTAATACTATGTACTCTAAAAATCTAAGCGGTCACACCTACTAGATTGTGAGCGACCAAAAATTCAGCGATTTGAACTGCATTTGTTGCTGCTCCCTTCCTTAGGTTGTCAGAAACTATCCAAATATTGAGCCCATTTTCAATAGACTCGTCTCTTCTGATGCGGCCAACAAAGACCTCATCCTTTCCTTTAGCCATTAACGGCATAGGATAAATATTGTTTTGTATGTCGTCTTGTAATACGAGTCCTGGGGTATTAGACATCAAATTTTTGATGTCTTCTACCTCAAATTTGCCTCTTGTTTCGATATTTACACTTTCAGAATGACCACCATCAACGGGCACTCTTACGGCAGTAGCAGTTATGGCAATGTCTTGGTCTCCTAAAATTTTTCTAGTCTCATTGACTAACTTAAGTTCTTCCTTTGTGTAGCCATTGTCGTAAAACACATCACAATGCGGAATACAATTTTCGAAAATAGGGTATTCATAGGCCATATTGGCTTTATCTGTTGTCCCCTTTTCTTTTTCTTCTTTATATTGCTTAACTGCCTTTACACCAGTACCAGTAAATGATTGATAGGTACTTATAACCAAACGTTTTAAACCATATTTTGCAAATATTGGATTTAAAGCGGCAACCATTTGAATTGTAGAACAGTTTGGATTCGCTATGATCTTGTCCTCTTGGGTCAATTCACTAGCGTTGATTTCAGGGACGACCAATTTTTTGCTAGGGTCCATTCTCCAAGCAGAGGAGTTATCAATTACCGTAGTACCTACTTCTGCAAAACGAGGCGCCCATTCTTTAGAGACAGAACCTCCCGCGGAGAAAATAGCTATATCTGGAGCAGAAGCTACTGCTTCCTCCATGCCTATTATTTTGTATTCTTTACCTCTAAATTGAATAGGTTTTCCGACCGACCTTGCAGATGCTACGGGCAGAAATTCGTCAATTTCAAAGTTTCTCTCATTAAGTACCTCTTGCATTACGGTACCTACTAATCCTGTTATACCTACTACAGCTAATTTCATTGATTATCTTGTTATTATCTTTTACTCTAATTTAACAGAGTTGGTTCTCGAATGAGGGCAAAGTTATTATATATTTAAGCTAAAAACCACCTAGAAAACTCTATTTTTAGGCTGAATTTGTGTTTTATGACAAAATCCTTTTCCCTAGTACTTCTTTTGCTTGCATTATGCTCATTTCAACCTTCATGTTTTGCTCAATTTGTAGAAAACTTCGATGACGGAAATTTCACGGAAAGCCCTGTTTGGGTAGGGGACGAGTCCTTATTTATCGTAAATGCTGATTTGGAGTTAAATCTCAACGATATTAATTTTAGTCAAAGTGAAGCCTTTTTATCTACTGCAGCTAAAACAGGCTTGGAGGCCAACTGGAATTTTAAGGTTCAATTAGATTTTTCACCATCTGGCTCAAACTTTTGCCGCATTTATCTCAATTCCTCTCAAGATGATCTTACGCAATCCTTAAATGGATACTATGTACAACTGGGTGGAATCAGTGGAGATCAAGACGCGGTAGAATTAGTGAAGCAGGAAGGCAATACTTTGACTACAATCATTTCTGGTACCCCAGGAGCGGTGGCAACGGATGAAGTAAACGTTAATGTTGCTGTAAGCAGGGATGCCAATGGAATGTGGAATCTACAGGTAGATTATACTGGAGGGCAAAATTTTATTGACGAGGGATCAGCAATGGATATTAGTTTTGAAGAAGGAAATTTCTTTGGGCTAGTTTGTGTGTACACCAGCAGCCGAAGTGATGCTTTCAGACTGGATGATATCAATATTGGACCCATTATACAAGATTTAGATCCACCCAGTTTAGAAAGTGTGGATATCCTTGGTGCTAACCGATTGCAGATTTCATTTAGCGAGGCTGTAAATATGAATGGCATTGATGTGAGTAATTTTCAAATGGATAATGGTATAACTATTACAAATATCACAAGCACCACCGAGCCCAATATTTTTGAGCTTAATGTTAGCCCAGACTTTACCAATGGTACTACCTACACGCTTACTGCGCAGAATATTTTTGATCTCGAAGGAAATGAATTGCTGAATCAATCCATCGAGTTTACTTTTGTCGAAACCTTTATGGCGCAGGAGTTTGATATTTTAATCAATGAATTTATGGCTGATCCTACGCCACAAGTTGGGCTCCCCAATTCTGAATACATAGAATTGTTCAACAATAGTTCGACTGCGTTTAATTTGCGAGACTATATGATTTCTAGTGGGGGGGCGCCCCTTATATTGCCAGATTTTTTGCTGGCTGCTGGACAGTATGTGGTGTTGATACCGGATGATGAAGTTGTTAATTTTAGCATTTTTGGAGATGCACTTGGACTGTCTTCATTTCCATCTTTATCCAACGCTGGAGACGAAATACTTTTACAAGATCTAGAAGGGAATACAGTGCATCAGATAAACTATACCACAGATTGGTACCAGGATAGTGAAAAAGATGGAGGAGGCTATAGTATAGAATTAATTAATCCTGCTCAGGCCTGCCAACAAGAAGCCAATTATCGAGCCTCAGATAATTTAAGTGGAGGTACCCCTGCTACTTTAAACTCTGTATTGGATTTGACAGCGGACGAAACTGCTCCTGCCTTGTTAACCATTTTTACCGTCAATAGTACTACTTTGTTATTGACCTTTGATGAACCTTTGGATAATTTTGGTGCGGAAGAGATACTAAATTATACAATTTCTAATAATCTATCTGTAGTGAATGCTAGCTTGCAAACCGATAGAACACAGGTACGTTTAGATTTAGGAAATGAAATCCAGTCTGGTGAAATATTTGGTCTGCAATTTCAAAATATTCCTGATTGCCTAGGGAATACTGCCTCCTTATCGGATACGCTATTTTTTGCTATCCCAGAAATACCAGAAGAAGGGGAGCTCCTGATAAATGAAATATTATTTAACCCCGTTAGCTTTGGGGTAGATTTCGTAGAGATATATAATCCGACAGATAAAGTATTTAACTTGTCTGACGTTCAGATTTCCAATACGGATGAGACCGTGAGTGTAGCGATTGATTTTCTGATATTGCCGGAGACCTATGTATGTATCACTCCAGATAAAACGCAGATTGTAGATCAATATCCAGTCGAAGATCCAAGTACTATATTTGAAAGTAGTCTACCTGCATTTCCAGATGATGAGGGCAATGTTACTTTGATTACCATGCGGGATAATAGTCTTATCGATATAGATGCATTCAATTATTCAGAGGATTTTCATACCGGATTTTTGTCGGATAATAATGGAGTATCCTTAGAGCGTATTTCCTTTAGCGAAGAGACAGATGTTGGATCCAACTGGACATCTGCAGCACAGTCTACTGGATTTGCTACTCCTGGTTTTCAAAACAGTCAAGTGATAGGAGAACAAAATATCACTGCGAGTGATTTTTTTGAAATCGTAAATCCAACTTTCAGTCCAGATCAAGATGGCTTTAAAGATTTTACGCAACTTAATTTCACCTTGGATCAAGTCGATTATTTTGGTTCTATCACGATCTACGATGACGAGGGTAGAGAGATTGCTCAGGTACTTCCTTTTCAAACACTTTCCCCTTCAGGTACTGTCCGATGGGATGGGACGGATCTAGACGGCAACGTAGCCAATATGGGTATTTATATTTTATATATCCAACTCGTAGATCCTAACGGCAACCAAATGGAATTTAAAGAACCTGTTGTCCTGGCAAGACGATTGAATTAATGGCTAATACCATTATAATGATCAATCTTCAATGATCAATTTTCAATTGCTTTTCTCCTTTATTTCTAGGGTTTAACAACTAGACACTTAGATAGCTAACGCCTAGACACCTAGACACCTAGTCCCCATTTTTTTGCGCTCTGGGGAGCAGTGATATGAGGTGCACTGGAAGGCTAATGAAGGAATGACCAGTGACGGATGAGCGCCTAGCGAATACTAGCTGGGCATATCCTGAATAGTCTGCCAGGGTATCGAATACAAACGGATCACCAATAAAAGCGCCCAAAGTAAAAAGCACTATATTAACACCTGAATAACTAATACCCGAACTCATAATGTTATTTATCTTTCAATAAGAACGCGTCTAAGTCAGCATCGAAAATGGCACCTTGAAAATTAATCAGCTTGCATCTAGCATAGCATTGAAAATTGCACATTGAAAATTGCATATTGCTCGCATTGCACATTGATCATTGAAAATTAAGAATTGCACATTGAATAGCATGCATCTAGCTCAGCATTGAAAATTGAAAATTAATCACGCAATCTCTTTCAACATCTCCGACAAACTATCGCGCCAGTAAGGCACCTTCAGTCCGAAGGCTTCTTTAATTTTGGTCTTGTTGAGCAAGCTGAAGTGGGGGCGCTTGGCTGGAGTAGGATATTGCGCAGTGACGATCGGTTGCACATCGCAGGCTATATCTTTCATGTCAAAAATCGCTTTGGCGAAATCGTACCAACTGCAGACGCCTTCATTGCTAAAGTGATAGGTCGTATTGAATGTAGTGTCTGGCACATCACCCTTGGCAGACATATTGATGATGTCTAGGATACCTTTTGCCAAGTCTCTCGCATACGTTGGTGATCCGACCTGATCGAAAATAATATTGAGCTGATCCCTTTCTGCTCCTAGGCGGAGCATCGTCTTTACAAAATTGTTCCCAAAAGTAGAGTAGACCCATGAAGTACGAATAATCATAGTACGCGGGTGAATCTTCTTTATGATTTCTTCTCCCTCTAATTTTGTGGCCGCATAGACCCCTTGTGGATTGGTGGGGTCACTTTCCAAAAAAGGAGTATTTTGACTGTTGTGGTACACATAATCCGTGGAGATATGTACCAGCGGAATATTGCGTAAGGTACATGCCTGCGCAAGATGCATAGCACCTTTCACGTTTACGGCAGCTGCGTTTTCTTTGTCTTCTTCTGCCTTGTCTACAGCGGTATAGGCAGCGCAATTGATGACGTAGGTGATTTTATTCTTATTGAAAAAGTCGAACACCGCGTCGTTATTGGTGATGTCCAGATCCTTGGAGCCTGCAAAAACAAAATCAAAAGGATAGGCAGAAGATAGGTAGTTCAACTCAGAGCCTACTTGGCCATTTGCACCCGTGACAAGAATCATGTGTTTTTATATTTAGTTATTCAGCAATTTATTTTCGAGCTAAAGTGTATCTTATTTTGCAAAAAAAGAACAATGCTTAAATGGCCTTTATATGAGATCCTAAAGTTGGAAGCAAAGTATCCTTTTCAGAAAGGATCATATCCTGATGGGCTATTCCCCAATCGATATTCAGTGTAGGGTCATTATATATGATACCCCCTTCAGACGCTTTGTTGTAAAAATTGTCGCACTTGTACGAAAATATCGCCGTCTCTGAGAGTACGACAAAGCCATGTCCAAATCCGCGTGGCACAAAAAATAATTTCTTGTTTTCTTCTGACAGTTCCACAGAAGTATGCTGTCCATAAGTAGGGGAGTCTTCTCTCAGATCCACGGCGACATCTAATACACGCCCTTTGATTACTCTCACCAACTTGGCTTGAGCATGCTCTCCCGCTTGATAATGCAAACCGCGCAATGTGCCTCGACTAGAAAAAGATTCGTTGTCTTGTACAAAATCAGCTGTGATTCCATTATCTACGAAGTGCTTCTTATTGTAGTTTTCAAAAAAATACCCACGATGATCTGCAAACACTTTTGGCTCTATGATGATGGCTCCTTTGAGCTTAGTCTCTATAAACGGCATATATAAATTTTATTTACTCTTTGATCTAAAATATATAGCAATAGGTACGCCACTTAAATCAAAGTGCTCGCGCAACTGATTTTCCAAATACTGTTTATAGCTATCTTTTACGTGTTTGGGGTAGTTGCAGAAAAATGCAAACGCCGGAAAATACGTCGGCAATTGCGTCACATATTTTATTTTGATAAACTTGCCTCGATGCGCCGGTGGAGGATTGCGCTCCATTGCTTCTTGCATGACCTCATTGAGTCTAGAAGTAGTTATTTTGCGTTGTCTATTTTCATGCACCTCGAGTGCAGCTTCGACAGCGTTGAAGATACGCTGCTTCTCCAACACACTAGTGAAGATGATCGGTACATCACTAAACGGAGACAAACGCTCCTTTATCTTTGCCTCGGTATCTCTCAGCGTATTCGTTTCCTTTGTTGTCAAGTCCCACTTATTGGCGAGGATGACGACGCCTTTATTTCTTTTGGTGATGAGTGAAAATATAGCCAAGTCTTGCGCATTCATACCCTCGTTTACATCGATCATCAGGATACAGATATCGGACTCCTCGATGGCGTTGATGGCCCGCATCACAGAATAAAACTCAAGGTCCTCATGCACCTTCGCTTTCTTGCGTAGTCCAGCCGTATCTATCAATAAAAACTCCTTGTCATACTTTTTATAGTGCGAGTGAATACTATCTCTTGTCGTCCCCGCAATCTGCGTGACTATGTTTCTATCCTCTCCCAGCAAAGCATTGACAAACGAAGATTTACCCACATTCGGCTGGCCGACGATGGCTATCTTAGGCAAACCATCGGTGGCATCTTCGCGCTCCTCTATATGTGTCACCGCCTCATCTAGCAGCTCCCCCGTTCCGCTACCTTGGATGGCAGAGAGGAAATAGGTGTTCTCAAAGCCTAAGCTCCAAAACTCATTGGCATCCATGAGTCGCTGCTGATTATCAGCTTTATTGACCACGAGGTATACGGTCTTATCCGTCTTGCGTAGCATATTGGCCACTTCTTCGTCGAGATCGGTGATGCCAGTCGTCACGTCTACCATAAATATGATGACCGTCGCTTCCTGTATCGCGATTTGTACTTGCGAGCGGATCGCCTTTTCAAAGACATCCTCCGTTTTCTTCACAAAACCACCCGTATCGACTACCGTAAATTCCTTTCCGTTCCAATTGCTCGTTCCATATTGGCGATCTCGAGTCACCCCACTTACATCATCTACGATAGATTTGCGCTGACCGATCAAACGATTGAACAAGGTCGATTTGCCTACATTAGGTCTCCCCACTATGGCGATTATATTACCCATTTTGTTAATTTAATTCCTCAAAAGTAAGGTTTAATTATCAATGCTCAATGAAAATTTTCAAAGGTCGAATATGAGTCCACTCTGGAAAGTAGCGGATTGCAAAAAATGAACTATTTTGGATGAGATGCATGAAGATTGAGGGCACATCGAAGATGTCATCACCGTGCAAGCCAGAGAGGCCATTCATAATTATACCTAGTAAGTAAAATAAACTAGATTCCGGAGTTATGATTAATGGACTCAATTTGAAGATTGAGGGCACATCGAAGATGTCATCACCATGCAAGCCAGAGAGGCCATTCATAATTCATAATTCACAATTGAGTCCACTCTGGAAAGTAGCGGATTGCAGAAAATGGGCTATTTTGGATGAGATTTTCTATTCTCGAAATTCAGTGATGCCTGAGCACGCCAACTAGTTGTCGCACAGGCATCAGTGGATTGAGAAAATGGAAAATATCGCCAAAAGAGTCATTTTATGGTTTCGTGACTTTTCGGAGCGGACTCACAATTCATAATTAAAATGGGGGGCGCTTGGATCCGGTCATTCGCTTGTATTCAGCACACTGTATGCCTATTCAGGATAGTCGCTGCTAGTATTCCACTGTCGTTGCATCCGTCGCCGCTCCTTCCTTCATTAGGCATCCAGCGCACCTCATATCGCTGCTACCCGGAGCGCAAAATAGATGGACATAGGGATGTACTTATTGATGGAGGTATTTCTAGCTGCTGAAGGGGTTCCGCAGGCCATTTCTTAAAAATTTCCACTGGACATTTTTTGCTGCTCAGCAGTCAGTCATTCGAAGCGCAAAAGAATATACTTCCATCTGAAAAGTAAAATAAAAGCATATAACAAAAAAAGAGATGCCTTACTAGAAGGCACCTCTTTTATATTAATCAGTAATAAGGGGGCATTACATTTTTTTATCTTCCATCTTATCAGAGTGACCTTTACCCTCCATCATCTTATCATCCTTCATCATCTTGTCACCCTTCATCATTTTATCATCTTTCATCATCTTGTCACCCTTCATCATTTTATCATCTTTCATCATTTTGTCACCCTTCATCATCTTGTCAGACACAGTAAGTGCATATTTTGGAGTCTTGTTCATCGGGCAGAAAAATTCGTATTCTCCTGGAGCAAGGTTTACTACACTAGTCATAGCGCTGCTACCTGTAGCCACAGGCGCCTTTACATACGCTTCTTTGATGTGCTTGTCTGCATCGTACATTCCTTTTGGTACGAGTACAAACCCTACCTCATGTCCAACGTTATCATTGTGGATATTAAACTGATACTCACCTGGGGCAAGTGTTAGTGACTCTGTTGTGAAAATTCCTTTCTGCTGAGTCAAGTCAATTTGACTTACCTGTGCCTGTAATACTCCAATTCCCATGAATAAGAATGCGATCAAAACTAATTTTAAATTCTTCATTTGTATTATTATTTATTGTTTTTTAATTATTTCCTCTCTAGTACAAATCAGGACTTCTATAAGTTTTTAAAAAGCAACAAAGATTGAGATTTTGGCACACAAATTTTGTGGTTGTTTAATGGCTTGATACACTAGTAAAAAATATAAAAACCCTATAATTAAAGGGGTATATGACCGCTAGTACGAAATAATAAGGATTTAGAAAATAAATTCTTTGAAATAAATAAAAATCAAAAGTGTAAGCTTGGCGATAAATATTGACCTTGCTAAGGAATTTGACAACTACACAACAGTTTATGAATTATGGTCTATCTTTAGGCTTTTAATACTTCAAGGAATTTATGCACAAATCAGGCTTTGTAAATATTATCGGAAACCCTAATGTGGGAAAATCTACTTTGGTCAACATCTTAGTAGGGGAGCGAATGGCTATCATCTCCAACAAACCACAAACTACCCGTCATCGTATGATTGGTATTGTGAACGGAGAAGACCATCAAATTGTATTTTCTGATACTCCAGGAATCATAAAAGAGCCCAACTATGCTATGCAGAGCAATATGAATAACTATGTATTCAATTCTTTTGATGATGCAGACGTAGTTTTGTTCATGACAGATATGGTAGAGGAGTATGACGAGGACCATCCACTTATTGAGCACCTCGCCAAAACCAAAGTGCCCCTCTTTCTGATCGTGAATAAAACGGATTTGTCAGATCAGGCGGGTGTCATACAGCGTATCCAACGCTGGCATCAGCGTCTTGATAATATTGTAGAAACGATACCTGTCTCCGCACTCAATAAAATGAACACTGACATTATCACAGGGCTAATCGTTAAGTATCTACCAGAGGGCCCAGCCTATTATCCCAAAGATCAACTTACCGATCGCTCGGAACGATTTTTTGTCAATGAAATCATTAGAGAAAAAATTTTACTTCTCTACAAACAAGAGATCCCTTACTCAGTAGAGGTCGTCACCCAAAGTTTTAAATCGGGCAAAACCAAAAAAGGAGCGCCGCTGGTCAAAATTTACTCCTATGTATATGTTATGCGCGAATCACAAAAGGCCATTATTCTCGGTAAGCATGGCGCTGGCATCAAGCAGCTAGGCGAGCAGTCTAGAAAGGACATCGAAAAATTCCTCGGCAAAAAAGTGTTTCTAGAATTGACCATCAAAGTCAGAGATAATTGGCGCAACGATGAGCAGAGCTTGAAAAGGTTTGGGTATTAAGGAATTAGGTGTCTAGGAATTAGGTGTCTAGGTGTCTAGGTTTTCTAGGTGTCTAGGTTTTCTAGGTTTTCTAGGT
>CAKZVJ010000317.1 GCA_937923345.1 uncultured Saprospiraceae bacterium | reverse complement strand
CCAAAGGTGAGCCAAGAGTTGTAAAAATCCTGATCGCGCGGTCGCTACCCACGGTAGCTCATCTATAAATAAAACATGCTTTCTCTTTTTGCTTAAAGTCTTTAAATAAGTTTTTAAATTATGAAAAGCAATTTGCCAATTATCAAACTGAACCGGCATCTCTGTTTTCATATACTCGGCAAGCTTGACACTAAAATTAAAAAGCTGGGTAGATTTATCTCCATTTTGTATTCCTGTCATGCTAAAACAGTAGTACTCCCTTAGTATTGAATCTACTAAATACGTTTTCCCAACTCTTCTCCGCCCTGTAACCGCTATAAAAGAAGACTTTTTCAGAGATAATGCAGATTTTATTTTCTCGACTTCTGTAACTCGGCCAATCATATTGCTATTTATTTAATACCAAATATAAAGATATATCTGGTATTATCTTCCTTTTTTTGGCACTTAATACCAATTATAGAGCTATATTTGGTATTATCTATTTTTTTTAGGTACTTAATACCAAAAATAGGCTGTCTATTGAATGTATAGCGGACAGACAAAATCCGAACATGTTAGGCAGAGCACAATAATAAGACTATTCTTATCTACTCTTCTTTTTCAAAAACATACCCGATACCTAAACGCAATTCATTAAATAAATTTATCCTAACATCTACCCCACCATTAGACCTTCCTCTAGGATCAATATTAGGATTATCTACTTCTTGATGGTCGGCAAATATCAAAGGAGAAATAATATTTGCACTTAAAAACAATCTAATTTTCTTTTTGAAATAATGTTCAAACTCAAAAATGAAGGGCACCTCTACTCCAGATTTCCAAGTGCGGCTTGCAAATTCTACACTAGTTTCAGCTATACTACCATTCATAAAAAAGAGTCGTGGACCAATACTAAAAAAAGCAGTAGACTTTGGTTTCTCAAATAGATTTTTCTTGAACATACGCAGTTTTATCTGTCCAAAATATTCTGGTGTGTTACTTACGTTCGCAAAGCCACCAGTATTATTAAATCCAATAGCAAATTCATACAATCTTTTTTCAGTGGTTCTGGAAAGAGATAACACTATACCTTGAAAATCTAGGAAACTAGTTGTGAATCTATTCTCCCTTAGTCTAACCTCATCTTGAGGATTAAGGACGTGTCGAGTATGAATGGCTAGTGTTGACTGGGCGTGCAGATTACAGACAGTACTACTGCACAGGACAAAAATATAAACTACTATGAGATATAGATAATTACACCAGCTTATACCCATGGCAAAAATATTTTATAATGAATTAATATCTAAAGTACAAAAATACCTTTTATTCAACTCTTTCAAAATTTCTTAATACCTCCATGTTGAAAGGAGGCAACGAATCTGTACTATCTTGTGTAAAGATATAGTTTACTTCAAGAGACTGCGTTCCCAAGTTTAATATTTCCCATTCAAATGTCTGATGGATTCCTAATGTTGAATCAGTAGGAGTTCCTTGTTGAAGAAAAAAATCTAGTTTTCTTTCTTCTTCATCAAATATCCATGTACCATTTCTAAAAATGCCGAACCACGCATCATTATTTACAATATAGGTACCATCATCATTAAAAACATATTCTATATCTGGAAAGGTAACTGTCTGTGGCACCCCGTCTACTACTTGTGTAGTGGGGTGGTCACTAAGGTCAGCCCATTTACCTATTATAGTTGGCTCAATATCCACCTCGTTCTGTTCACCACAAGAAAAGATCGATAATAAAACAATTAATATAAAAGGACAATTAAATAATTTCATGTTACTAGTTTTTTATTATTTTCTCAAAATGTATTTTTCTATTATTGGCGTAAATTTCTAGTAAGTATAGACCACTATTCAGCTTGTCAGTATAGATTGCTTTTTGACTAGTTAAAAATTCGCCATCTAATACTGTTTGACCAATAATATTTTTGACACTGTAAGAATAGGTGATATTTCTCTTACTTTCATTATCAATTGATATATTTATTAGGTTTGAAAATGGATTTGGGGAAACCTTAATATCCAATTTTCCTAAGCTACTTCTTATTTGAATTTCATTTGTATCCAAATCTGCTCCTCCGTGACCAGTTGTATGACATGGTTTATTTTCCCAATCTATTGAATCAATCATTTCATAATCCACAAATTCTCTTACTTCTATGTATTCATTATTTTCAATTTTAGATTTTACAAAATCATTATAATTATTAATGTCTACACTTGGGTTTAGTTCTGTTGGTATTAAAGTTATTTCCTCTTTTGACAATTGGCCAAGTTCTCTCATACTATAATCAAACTCTTTAAAATTTAAATCACATTCGGGGTCATTTTGGATGCAGTTACAACAAAATCCAACATCAACTCTCCTAACTCCAACATTAAATCTAAAGAACCTACCATTTATAGTAATATCACAAGTTTCGACCTCAAAGCATTCTATACAATTTTCGCAACCGCCCGTTGGAACTGATACAATAAAGAAATTATTACCACCACTAGCAATAATCTCCCAACCTGAACCATCTCTGCAAAGTCCTTCAAAAACACAATTTTGCACGTCCATTCTGGTTGAGATATGTCCATTATCCACAGCGCTAATCACTCCTCCAGTTAAAGGGCATCTGCATGTCCATTCATTACAGCTTTCATACCCGCAAGGTATATTTCCTTGATATGAATCAAAACGAGAATCTCGTCCATTACAAGTAAACTGAGAACC
>CAKZVJ010000316.1 GCA_937923345.1 uncultured Saprospiraceae bacterium | reverse complement strand
GTGCTCAACCAACATTGCTATGGCTGTACCGCAGGTGCAGGATCTAGCTGTGGAGGAGAGATAGCATAAGGGATATATTTTGCTTCCATAGGTTTGGGAGTGCCTCTACCTGTAAGAGTGCTGATCCGTTTGGAGATTTTTTTTCCAAACGGATTTTTTTTGTGTCTAAAGTTTTTTTTTGGCAAACAGGTAGAGTCGGGCTGCTCCAGGCTCGCTCTTCGCTCGGTACAGTAGCCTAGGCTTGCCCCACCCACCCTACAGCTACTGCACTAAACCTTGCGTATCCCTCACTCGGGGGATTGTAATATTACTTGTTATTTTTCCTACTTTAGAGGTATGAAAATTTTACTTAGTATCGGAATATTTTTGACCATTGGTTTATGCTTCTTTAGCTGCAAGTCTAAGAAACCAATGGAAAAAAACGCAACTAGCGCTAGCACCAATCAAATAGGGACGCCTACTGAAGTGGACACTATTCTAGACGATAGCGAACTCATTAGCATGGTCAAAGGAGCCTGTCATGGCTCTTGCCCCATATATACGCTCACCATTCTCAATAATGGAAAATGTGAATTCAATGGAAAGCGATTTTGCAAAAAACTTGGTGCTTTTACGGCTACCCTCTCTAGCACAGAGCTTAATCTTCTCAAGCAAAAGATTGCTGGCCTTGATATGGCTTCCTACCCAGAGCAAATCCAATCTATGATCCCAGATTTTCCAAGTACGGAAATCACTTGTACCCTAGAGGATGGCACGCCCAAAAGTGTATGGTGGAGAAGTGGCGCGCCTGGTGAGCTAGAAGAAATGGCTATTGTGCTGGATAAATTTCGTCAAGACCTATCTTGGGAAGTAGATGTCCATGCTCCCTTACCCGCTGGCACCATAGAAAATGAAATGCTCATCAGCCTGAAAGATGGAATAGAAGCAGCAGAATTTGCGAAAGCATATAAAGCCTATGATCTTACCCCTTTAAAGCAATTGGTACCCAAACAAAACTATTGGTTATTTAAGTTTGATACTCAAAAAATATCTGGAGTAGAAATGCTCAACTTATTGAACAAATCAGAAAAAATACATAATGTTGAATTCAATAAAGAACTGGAACAAAGACACTAGAATCCTACTAGCCCTTTTTGTATTTGCATGCAACTTTGCTCTAATGCCTCTAGTAGCGCAAACTGCACAGCCTGCTACTACCCAGCCTATCGCTATACAGCAAGACACCTTGAAGTACGAAGAATTTGAAATGGTCGAAGGAGATACTACCTATGTGATGAAAAAATATTTCTTGCTTACCTATCTTTCTGGAGAGCATCGAGATCAGCCCAAAGCGGAAGCAGATGAAATTCAGAGGCAACACTTAGCACATATGAATACCCTAGCTGAGCAGAAGAAAATTTGTATCGCTGGTCCCTTCGGGCACGATGGTCCAGAACGAGGCATTATCATCTTTAATGCATACAACATGGAGGAAGCCGAAAAACTGGCCAGTCAGGATCCTGCAGTCAAAGCAGGACGACTTACCTTTACGCTACACCCTATTTGGTTAGCTAAGGGATCAGCGTTGTACTAGCATACAGCGCCTTCATCTCCTAAAGCAATACCAAGATCACGCGCCGTTTTTATCAGATAATGATCAAGGCTTACGGTATTGTACACCTCAGTGGCTTCGGTCAAAGTAACAGATATCATATCGTTATTTTTGAAAGCCACCATGCGACCAAATTCTTTATTCTGCACTAACTCAAATGCCTTAGTCCCCATTGCGCTTGCTAATATTCTATCAAAAGCAATGGGTGTTCCGCCGCGTTGCGTATGGCCTAGGATGGTAGTCCTAATTTGGGCTTCTATTCCTGAGTTTTCTAGTTGCGCGCGCAATACATTGCCAATACCTCCTAATTTTACGTGTGCATCCCCTGCATCTTTGGCCGCTTCTCCTACTACTGAGCCGTCTACAGGTTTTGCACCTTCTGCAATGACTATATTTACAAAACCAGTGTCGCCTTCATATCTGCTTTTGATGCGTTCTACGATATCACAAAAGTTGTAAGGTATTTCTGGTATGAGGCAAATCTCCGCGCCGCCCGCAATGGCGGTATGCAAGGCAATCCATCCCGCATCTCTACCCATGACCTCCATAATCATGATACGGTTGTGAGACTCGGCCGTAGTGACCAATTTATCAAAGGAGTCTGTAGTGATTTGTACTGCTGTATTAAATCCGAAAGTATAATCTGTAGCAGAAAGGTCATTATCGATGGTCTTCGGCACGCCTATGACGTTCAAGCCATTTTCAAAAAGAGTTTGAGAAATCTTTTGACTACCATCACCACCAATGTTGATCACCGCGTCAAAACCAAGCGCATGTATTTTATCAATCAATTCCTTAGAGCGATCTACTGTCGTCCAGGTACCGTCGGCCAATTGAGTAGGAAAATCTACTGGATTCCCTTTATTTGTAGTACGTATGATAGTTCCCCCTTTTACATGGATGCCTCCAACTGCCTCTTCATCCAATCTTACGATTCGTTGTGGTTCATTAAGCACGCCATTGAAGGCTTCTATGCTTCCCCACACTTCGTACTCATCTCCATTATTTTTTGCAGCTTTGACTATACCTCTGATCACTGCGTTGAGCCCAGGGCAGTCTCCCCCACCGGTAGTAACTAGAATTTTTTTCATATCCAAATGTAGTGCTAATCTGTCAACCTACAAACTCCTGAAGCCATCTACATTCCGTTTGTCATATGGAATCTTCAAAAAGTTGAGCGTGGATGAAGGCGTAACTCTCAAATAAAAACTGTACGTTCCTCTGAATGGCTGCCAACTCAAGCCAGTCTCCCAACAATGCAAGTTTCTACTAAAACTCAAATCAGGGTAGGTCAATCTCTTTTGTGTAAAATCGTAGCCGATATTCCCAACGCGCATATTCCATTGATCAGTAAGCTGGATAGAACCACTAGTACTCAAGGTATGCGTACTGACCACTAATGTATCACGGCTATCCACTACATTTAGACTTAAGTTGAGTTGATGCCTAAAGTTAAATCCTTCAAACAATTCATCAAAGGAACCAAAGTCTCCGACTGGTTCTTCTCTGCTCCTACTTGGCTCGCTATCTCCTCTAAATAAATCAACCAATTTCTTGATGGTAAAAGTCGTACTTACTCCTGCTCTAGCGCCTGCAAATCGCAGTAGCTTTCCCGTGTCTCTGAAGTGAAATCTATTGGCTCTGCCGCCCGTTTCTTCATTTAGTGCATATGGATCCCAACTTCCTCCTATATTGATGGTTGTCAGTCCTTTTAGGAGTCTAGTGGTACCACTCATAGTGATGGGAGACCAGTTTAAAGAGTCTGCCGCTAAGTTATAGGACCCACCAAATCTAAGATTATCAAAAAGCTTTATTTTTTGAAGTGTACTATCTTTTTTAGAGAAGACCTTCGCTTCAAATATATTATTCAATCCATAGGAGATATTGGCTTGGGTACCCGTAGCACCAGGAGATCCAAAAATCCCTCCTTCGAATACGCCATAAGTCTCTTTTTGTAGTTCCCCAAATTCGTCCTCATATTCCAAGGTCTCGAAGTACCCTCGTTCTTCATTTAAATTATCAGGCGTATAGTTGAAGGAAACAGTGGGCTTGATCAAATGTCGCAGACCTCTCAAATATCCTTTCTCTCTAGTCCAGATACCAAAAATCTGGGTATTTACGGATACCCCACCGCTGTATTGATTCCAGCGATTGAATCCAAAATTTTCTATGTCTTCAAAGTCTCCTTCCCTTATAGTATCTCTGATAACAACAAAGTCAGAGCTATCTAGATTAAAAGTTGTGTCTACACTTATTTCTTCCTCAATGTTAAATAATAGCTCTCTAGAAGTGGGCTGCCACACTTCTTCATATCTAATATTTGGACTCACACTCAACCATTTCAAAAGCTTGAAGGAAGTACTGCTGTTGATATTATGCTGCATCCCAAAATCAATATCTTCTAAGGTTTCTTTCATAAAGAGCGTCGTATCGGTTGCCGTCACCTGCGCTCTAAATCGAGTAGAATAGGTAGCTGATATTTGTTCGTACCACTTTTCTTTTCCCTTTCGTTGTTTCCTCTTGAATGGAAACAGAGTTTGCGTTTTGAATTCTGCCGTTGGGAAGTTGATGGTTACATCATTCGTTCTTGTATTTTGCGAGTGCCCAGCGGAAGCTGTAAAGGTATATGGCTTACCAGAAAATGATTTCGAAAAATTGATATTGGAGCTCAATGAGTTTTGCAAAACCGAGGTTGCATCATTACGATTCAGGGATTGGTAGTCATTCGTCTGAATATTTACACTTCCGCTTAGTCTACGGGTTGGATGCGCTCTGCTATCTTGGGAGTGACTCCAGCGGATAGCAAATGATTTTTGCACTTCTGGTACACCTCGGGTCTCACTCTTTCTTTCTGACCAGTTCAGATTGAGGGAGCCAGTATATTTATAGATTTTTTTGTAATTGGTTGTCAAGTGAAGCCCATAAGTACCATTGAAGTAAATATCTCCAGTCAATGAAGCATCTAGATTTTCATTGATCGGCGTATAGTAGCCTATATTTTCCAAGCCAAAACCCCAAGTTGGTGAAAAAGTATAATCTTGAGGAAATATTAAGCCGGCAGTTCTGGAATCAGATATAGGAAAAAAACCAAAAGGCAAGACTAAGGGAGTTGGGATACCCATCAATTCTAAATTAGATGGCCCTACGACGACTACCTTATCAGGTATTACTTTTTGCTTTTTAGATCGGATGCCATAATGAGGCTCTGGGTGATTGCACGTAGTAAACAATGCATCACTGCTGTAAATGTGATCTTCTTGTATGGTAGAGTCTTTGTCTGCGGCCAAGAACTTAGCTCTAGAGCCTAAGATATATAGATCCGTATATTGAGACTTGGCATCATAAATAATTCCTTTTTGGGATTTGAAATTGTAGCGCATGCTCATAGCATCAAAGGTCTGATCCGCATTTTTGAAAGCGGGAATCTCATTTGGCTTTTGTAAACTATCCAAGGTATGCTTAGCAAATACTTCATTTTTCTCCCAGTCTACTACGATGTATCCTGCCTTCAAATCTAAGTCTTCATAGATCACTGAAGCACCACCATAAAGATAAATTTTCTTGTCCTGTATATCATACACAATGGAATCGCGAGCATCATAGTCTATAGCTGCTGGTATGGCATCATCTGAAATAACCACGCCATCTGGAATATTCTGCCTTCTGGGACTTGACTGCTTTGTACTATCCAGTACTATGGACAAACTATCGCTCGCCACATCATCCTGTGATAGTGAATCCAGTGAAAGTGTGATGGAGTCATTGGCTATGCTTGGCAATTCAATAGAGTCTGGTACTTGAGCAGCGATAAGGCCATGAAAACACAGCAAAAACCCCAAGCAGAATAGTGGGTGCTTCAGAACTTTATATATGTGACAAATAAGCTGCATACAGTATATTAATCTCTACTTCTTGTACGTGGTGCAAATGTAATTGTGATTCAGCAATTTATCGTAATTATCAAGTGTTAATGACAATTTTTACTTTATGCACTTTATTTACTGCCATCTAACGCCACTAAGGGCTTTAATTTTTGCTTTAATCCTAGTATTCGCTTATTTTTAAATAAAATAAGAATACCCTTATCTCAATCTCCAAATCATTTCTAATTTTCGAAATAACAACTGGTACATGAAATATGCCTTAATGATATTATTTAGCTCTAGTTGGTTGTATGCAAATGCATGTCAGCACCACTGCTTTGCACATCATACTCAGGCTAGTCATTTTATTTATAGAAATGATGGAGATTTAGAGGCTATACTATATCAAGTAATGGCCTTACAAACTCTACCTTCAAATCCCGTAGATGTCATAGTGATAGATCCGGGTCATGGAGGCAAAGACAAAGGCTGTTCTGGAACCTCTTCTATTGAGAAGAACATCACCCTTGAACTAAGCAAAAAACTTAAGCAAACCATAGAAGAACAACTACCAGAAATCAAGGTGATTCTAACCAGAGATAGGGACAAATTTGTCTCCCTCAAGAGTAGAGCAAGCATCGCTAATGATAACCAGGCGGACATCTTTATCTCAGTGCACTGCAATTATCTTAGAAATGCAGAATATTTCCGAGGATCTGAGACATTTGTTTTAGGGAGAGACGAGGGTAATATCAACTCTGAAATCACCGCCGCTAGAGAAAATAGCTCCGTTTCCTTAGAGGAATCTTACAAAGAAAACTATGGGGGTTTTGACCCACTCTCTCCAGAGAGTTATATCCTATTTTCAATGATTCAAAATTTGCACCTCGACAATAGTATTTTGCTGGCCTCTTTCACTGAGGAAGAACTCGTAAAAAGCACATCTGTACAAAGTAAAGGGGTTAAACAAGGTGCTTTTGTAGTCCTAAAGGAAACCAATATGCCTAGCATCCTTGTAGAGACAGGATATTTAAGTAATGAGAAAGATGAAGCATTGTTGACTACAAAAAAAGGACAAAACGCTGTCGTACAAGGGCTTTTCAAGGGTATCATAGCCTATAAACAGTTCGTAGAGTAGAACAAATTTCATTCAATCTAAAGGCCTTTATCTATTGCTCGCTTATCCAATTGTAGCATTACTTGTTTATATTCGCATCAATTTTAATGTAAAATCTGTTAAAACAGGTAGAAATTTGCCTTACAACCAAGGAATTATCCTAATATTTGAGGTAAAGAAAAGATAAGAGCATGTTCTCAAACGAAACGAAAATCGGTTTATTAGTTATCATTGCAACTGCCTTAATGATTTGGGGATTCAAATTCATCAAAGGAAAAAATATCCTTAGTAGCTCTAAGTTAC
>CAKZVJ010000315.1 GCA_937923345.1 uncultured Saprospiraceae bacterium | reverse complement strand
TTCACAAGCACACTCTACCATTTGATTACTATTCTCGATAGGAGATCAGACGCACTGGATCTACGTAGTATGTCAATCCAGTATCTTCGACTTCTAGCAATTCCCTCTCGTTTACCTTGACTAATTTTGCATTTTGACCCTGTAGCTTGAGAAGTAGCTTGCCGTCAAAATCTATAATTTCTAGGTGGTCATTTGGGGCAAAAACATATCGCCCATCCTCTAAGGGAATAAATTTTCGACCATAATGAGATGGTCCGATTTCTTTTAGCTCTGAGTTATTATACAACTTGGTTTCATTGCTATTTATAACGAAATAGGGTCCCGACCTGTCTTCACTGATTACAAATAGTTTATCTCTGTGTATAGATCTTATGGTAGTATATTTAAAGGGCACTATCGTGTTGCCCATACTGTCTAACATGCCATAGAGGTTATTTTTCGTTGCCTCTCGCCAAGGATCATCTGCAGACCAATTCATAAACCTGATTCCGGGCTCATAGGAAGAGATTATATTACCTACTGTGTCGATCACATAGCTCTGAAAAATGCTGTCTTTATTATACTCCCCAACAAGGGCATAGTCCTTATCAAAATCGTCCGCTGAGGCGAATTTAGGAGGTATAGATATCTTTCCAAATCGGTTCACATAGCCATAGTTTCTTTTGTAGCGAACTAGGGTGTCTGTGGAGTTAGTCAGACAGGATTCTCGTATATACTCATATGCAGATCCTGTTATATTCTTGGCTACCACTCGATGTGGGTCATTATTGTAATCATCGACATAGTCCCATGAAAAAGGGTAGAGTTTTTTCATATCCATATCATAAAAGTCAAAGTCATCACCTGTTCGAATCAAGATATAGTAATCTGTGATGGCAAGTATTTTTCGATCTTTCGGAGGGAGTACTATTTCATTTTTAAAATTAACGATGCCTTCTCCTGTGTCATTTTTGAATCCGAATAGTCTATTCTTTGCATTGTATTTGGTGATGGTCACATCTGGTTTATCACAATCCGCAAGATAGACTAGGTCATGCGTACAGGCATATTGCTCATCAGATGATTTGCGATGCACCATGACGGATGTGGGGCTCATAGCATCATGCTTTTTTACAAAGTCCGAAAATATTTCTGAGGCTGACTTGCCGTAGCCGTTTTGAATATAGTGCAATTGTATTTTGGCAAATTCTTCTTTACGAGCTTTAGTCCAGAGGGTACTGCTGTCCTCACGGGCATCTTGGACCACCTTACCATCTGTGTCGAAGTAGGTCCATTTTCTATCTCTTTCTGCATGGATGTACAATTGATTGTCTATCGAATCATAGCTTATTCTATCATAAAAGGTGTCTAAGATGATCTTACCCTCCATGTTCAAGAGACCATTTTTAAAGGTACGAGTAGAGCTAACTTGAAATAAGTTATAGGGGTTTTGATAGCAGTCTCCATAGACTGCAGGCACCACTAGTTTCCCAAATTCGTCAATTACACCGCTCTTTCTATCTATGACAATATTGTAAAAATCAGATTTATACATTGGGTCGATTCTATCGCATGGATATTCTATTATGGTCTGTCCCATAGAGTCCATAATGCCACTTACCACGCCTCGAGTATATCTATATTTTTTTGAGGATATGGATTCGATATTTTCATATTCTTGTCCATCAAGTTCTGTCAAGTCTTCTTTGTACAGCCTCACTTTATTTAGCGAATCTTCTATCATGTAGTGAGAGTTTTTTTTGCTATAATCTATCCTTCGGGCAGAATCAAATAGCTTATGTCCTTGATAGTCGAAAAGATGATATTTGAATCTTTCTTCCGATGCCTGTAAAAGATCGCCTTGTTGCGAAATGTAGGAATAGGTAGTGTCTAGGATAAGATTGAAATCTAGATCGCAAAAGCCATATTTTTTAGAGCCACCAAATATATTTTTTTGTATAGGGCCACCAGATACAATCAAATATTTATCCTCAACTAGGGCAGCAATACGTTTAAAGGGAGTAGGGGTGGATTCCTGTTTTTCTAGATCATAAATATAGGCTTGATAGCCATCATTATGGTAAATCCACTTGTCATTAAGAAATTCAGGCTTAGTAAAGCTTTCTAAAATAGGCTCTAATTCACTATTGAAGATCGTATACAGGATGCCACTTTCGTATTCTATAAGTTTAGCATTATCAGCATTAGCGGTGCTGTCGGCATTACTTTCAGGACTTGTCGTTGGCAGTGCGTGAAAACTACCCCAAGTGGCATTTCTCTTGTGAAGTGGAAGCAATCTTGTGTTTAAGGACGCCTTATTGCTGACCTCTACTTCAGCGATAAGAAAATTATTTCTGTACCATTTAGTTGCACCAAGACTGCAGCTCATACTTCTTTCTGCAAAGGTAGAGTATATTTTTACTGCATTGAAATTGTCGAGGTGAAATGCAATGATGAAGTCATTTTGATCACTGCAGCTACAGGATTGCGTAATAAAACGGAGGGCTGGATTGGGATTGTGTATTTCTTTTCTAATCTCTTTGCCATCTATATATTCTATAGTGTGTCTTACATTGCCATTACTCATTTCTCCGAATAGTGTTTGGAAGCTTGGCTTTTCATCATATTCAGCATCTTCTAGTTTGATGCCCTCTGGATTGATGACATACCACTTTCCATTTTGATTGACCAAGGCGTATTTATAGTTTTCTCTGAAGGGTTCGACCTCGTCGTATTGGGCGGGGATGATTATGTTTCCTTGTAGGTCTGAGTAGCCGTACTGCTGTCCTGACAAATATGGGATAAGTTCACCTTTACTTTCCAATGGTGAAAAATTGAATAGCCCAAAAGAAATAAGACAGATAACGAGAAGGGAGAAAACCAGTTTTGTGTTAGTCATAATCTAGGTTTGATGTTTTCCTTTGTATGGCAACGAAATAAAGAACGGGATATTATTTGTATGGCTGTAATCAAAAATAACAAAAAAAATCTAATCGGACTAGTGCTGAGAAGAGGGAGGAGATGAGGTGGGCTGGTAGCGCTGTTTGCATCTCCTAGTGCGTAGCACCGAGCTGACTAGCGAGCCTCGTATCATAACGACCATGTGTATCTGGAGTCGCTTTTTGGGCGCCTTCAGATGCACATGGTAGGCCCCAAATCAAGCACAAAATTGAACTCCTAAAGAATTGTGGTAAGAAGACGCCGAAGCTGTTTATAGAATACGGTGTAAATCGTTGAAAATGAGCAAAATGAAAGGCTAGTTTTGATTAGCGAAATAAACGCTAAAATCTATGTTTTTTATTCACTTTCTTAGGGCTAAATATGTAAAAAAATCGTAATTTCGAGCTTCTTAAATTAGAATAAAATTTATGGCTGAAGAAAGGATAATTCCAATCAATATTGAGGATGAAATGAAGAATGCTTACATAGATTACTCTATGTCAGTAATCGTAAGTAGGGCCCTGCCAGATGTGCGAGATGGACTCAAACCGGTGCATCGTCGTATCTTGTATGCAATGAATGATTTGGGTCTACAGGCGACCAAGCCTCATCGTAAATCAGCGAGAGTAGTTGGGGAGGTTTTGGGTAAGTATCACCCACATGGGGACACCTCGGTATATGATGCGATGGTACGTATGGCGCAAGATTGGGCCTTGCGATACCCACTTATAGATGGGCAAGGAAACTTTGGTCATATCGATGGAGATGGACCTGCTGCAATGAGATACACCGAGGCAAGAATGGACAAAATGTCTACGGAACTGCTGGATGATATCAAGAAGGATACGGTAGATTTTCGATTCAATTTTGACGATTCTTTGAAGGAGCCCACCGTGCTGCCTGCAAAGGTGCCGAATTTGTTGATCAATGGCTCATCAGGTATCGCGGTAGGTATGGCAACCAACATGCTACCGCATAATCTAAGCGAAGTCGTAGATGGGGTAATCGCTACGATCGATAATCCAGATATAGATGTAGATGGTCTGATGGAACACATCAAGGCTCCTGATTTTCCTACGGGCGGAATCATATACGGTACGAGTGGTGTGCGTGAAGCATTTGAAACGGGTCGTGGTAGAGTAGTGCTCAGAGGAAAAGCGGAGATAGAGCAAACGAAGACTGGCCGTGAGCGAATCATCATCACGGAGATTCCATACCAAGTAAATACCAATGCGCTCGAAAAGAAAATCGCTGATCTATACCGAGACGGCAAGATACAAGGGATAAGCGCCTTGAGTAATGAGTCGGATAGAAAAACAGGATTACGCCTTGTAGTAGACCTTAAGACAGATGCCATCGGTAAGGTGGTGCTCAGCAAGTTATACAAGTATACGCAACTACAAAGTTCGTTTGGGGTGAACAATATCGCGCTCGTAGATGGAAGGCCAATACAGCTGTCATTGAAGCGATTGATCACCGAGTTTATCAAATTCAGACTACAAGTCATACAACGTCGTACTGAGTTCGAATTGAACAAGGCGATGGAGAGAGCGCATATTTTGCTGGGACTCTTAGTGGCGATTGACTATATAGACAAGGTTATTACGCTCATCAGAAATAGTAAGACACCGGAAGAGGCGAAGTTGAAATTGATGAAAGGAGACTTTGTCGATGACAAAGAAAAATTCTGGAAAGAGTTTAAGCCTTTGATTGACTTGCAGAGTGATCCATTCCATCCAGAAGGGGACAACTTGCTGACGGAGGCACAAGCGAAGGCCATCCTGGAAATGAGATTGCAGAAGCTGACTGGCCTGGAAAGAGAGAAGGTGAGAACGGAGTATGATGAGTTGTTGCTTCAGATTGCAGATTTGAAAGATATCTTGGCTAGCCCAGATAGACAGAACACCATCATCAAGGATGAGCTCCTTGAGATCAAAGAAAAGTTTGGCGATGAAAGACGTACCCAGATAACGCATGCGGAAGGGGAGATCAATATAGAAGATATGATCGCGAATGACAAGGTGGTTGTTACTATCAGTCACCAGGGATATATCAAGCGTACCAAGACTTCTGAATATAAGACGCAGGGTAGAGGCGGACGTGGTTCTCGTGGGTCAAAGACCAAGAACGAGGATTATATCGAGCACATGTTTATCGCAAAGACGCATAATTATTTGCTCTTGTTTACCGATAACGGTAAGTGTCATTGGCTCCGAATTTATGAAATCCCAGAGGCTAGTAAAGTATCTAGTGGTCGTATGATTCAAAATCTATTGACCCTTCCAAAAGAAGATAAGGTCAAAGGCTATATCGCTATTGAAGATCTGAAGGATAAAGAATTCTTAGATAATAATTACATCGTATTCTGTACGAAGAAAGGATTGATTAAGAAGACGCTGGTAGAGGCATTCTCAAGACCGAGGACGAACGGCATCCAGGCGATTACGATCAATGAAGGCGATCAGCTGCTGGAAGTGAAATTGACAGATGGCAATAGAGAAATATTTATTGCCAATAAAGGTGGACGAGCCATCAGATTCCCAGAAGCGAAAGTAAGAGCTATGGGTAGATCTGCTGCAGGAGTGCGCGGTATCACGCTCGATGATGGAGATGATGCGGTAGTAGGTATGGTGAGTGTAGATCCGAATGATCCTGATGTGACTATCATGGTTGTATCAGAAAGAGGAAATGGAAAGCGCTCAGCCTTAGATGATTATCGTGTGACGAACAGAGGAGGTAAAGGAGTACGTACGATGAACGTCAATGAAAAGACGGGTAGTCTGGTGGCCTTGAAAGCGGTTACTGAAGCGGATGATATGATGATCACTACCTTAGATGGCATCGTGATCAGAATGAGTGTCGAAGATATCAGAACGATGGGTAGAGCTACTTCAGGCGTGAAGGTAATTCGCTTGAAGGATGATCAGAAAATCGGGGATGTAGCGATTATCAAAGAGGCGGATGAGGAGGATGAAGAATTGGCTGCTGATGAGGATGAGGGTGCTGAAAACACAGCGACTGATGAAGCAAAGACAAGTGATGCTGGTGATACAGATGCCAAGGAGGATAAGGCGGCAGACGATGCTGCTGAAGAGGTAACCGATGATGCTCCAGATGACAATGAGTAAGAAAAATGATTCTTGCTTATGTCGCTGATCATAAATGAAACATACCAGAGCAATCCCTTTTGGCTGTGCAATGGCCAATTGCAAACTTTGATTCCTGGAGTGTTTCGAAAGGTGGAAGGCGTTCTCTATGACAGAGAACGCCTTTTGTTGGATGATGGTGATTTTGTGGATTTAGACTGGTCAAGGCAAGGGGCACAGAAATTAATCATACTGCTGCATGGCTTAGAAGGTAATAGCAATCGGCAATATATGTTGAGTGCTGCCAAGCATTTCGCAAAGCATGGCTGGGATATCTTATCCTTCAACTGCAGGTCTTGCAGTGAAGAAATCAATCGAAATTTTAAGTTGTATTATCACGGGGAGACAGAGGACCTTCGACAGGTGGTAGATCATGTGGTGGACAAACACAACTATGGAGAGATCGTTCTGTCTGGATACAGCATGGGAGGGGCTATGTTGAGCAAGTATCTTTCTGTGCATGCTGGCCAACTGCCTGCTGAAATCAAATGTGGCATTTCATTTTCTGCTCCCTACGATTTAGAAGAAAGTATCAAATGGGTGGAGATGCGAGGAAACTGGATTTATAATCGACTATTTCGCACTCGTTTGAAAAAGAAAATTTTACTAAAAGACAAGCAGTTTCCAGATCGACTGGATGTAAGTAAAATAGACGATTATCCAAAATGGAGAGAATTCGATGCGGCCTACTCAGCGGCCTTGAATGGCTTTGATAACGTGGATGACTTTTACTATGCGGCAGCTTGTAAGAATTTCTTACATCATCTGGATACTCCTTTACTCATAGTTTTAGCCAAAAATGATCCTATCGTTTCCACTACTTGTCTGCCAATGGAGTTGTGCAAAAGGCACCCAAAAATCAAGCTAGAGTTGACTTTGAAGGGGGGGCATGTCGGGTTTACTATGAAAGGGAAGCCCTACAACTGGATGGATATTCGAGCCTTATCCTTCGCTGAGCATCTTATTTGAACCTAGCTACTATAATTTCGTAGTATTTCTAACGTGATTTAGCGATTAAATACGCACTTACATACCTATATTTTCTATATTTGTAAATAACAACCTAGTACACATGGCTTCAGATTTGAATCAAATTTTTAACACCAATAGCACTGTAGATCAAAAGAGCTTAGCTTTTTTAACAAAGGCACTAAGCAGAAATAATATGCAGGGCTTTGACTATATCGAGTTTAAGCAATCTTTGAGTTCGTTGAAGAAAATGAACATGGACGATGAGACAGCTATCAAGTCTGCTTTTGCTACTGCTTCTACCGTGGGATTGACTAAGGATAAGTTGGTCCAAACAGCTAGGCATTACCAGCAAATCATCGATAAGGAAAAAGCGCAATTTGATGAGGCTTTGCAAAATCAGGTTAGAGAGAAGATAGCCGGTAAGAAATCTGAAGTAGAAAGACTGAAAAAGCAGATTGAAGAAAGCAATAAAAAAATCAAAGCTTTAGAAGAGGATATTAAAAAATCTCAGGGTACCATTGACAATGCAGATGCGGATATAAAAGAGGCAGAGGATAAAATAAACGTGACCAAAAATAATTTTGAATCAACCTATCAGAATATACTCGGCATTATTGCAGATGATATTGATAAATTTAATAAATACCTATAATAGAATATGGCAGATTTCGCTTCAATAGATAAGGAAAAATCTTTCTGGCAAAAACCAGAAGGCGTAACAGGATTGATATTCTTAGTAGCTATTCTTGCTGCCTTAGGATATGCTGGATTTTTAATATTTACCAATTTGTCTGCCATCATAGCAGCCATCGTCGGCGCCATGGTATTGGGAGTGGTCTTGTTTACTGCCTTTAGTAAGAGTGGTAGAAACCTCGTGTCGTACATGTACAAGAGTGCAATGCGCAAGATTACAGGTTTATTTATCACGATTGATCCCATCGGTATACTTAAGAATTACTTGAGTGACCTTGAGGATAACCTGAGAAAGATGAGCAAGCAGATTGGTCAGATTCGTGGCCAGATGCGTAAGCTAAAGACATTAGTAGAAACCAATGAGAAGGAAATCTCTAACAATATGGCATTGGCTAGTGCAGCGAAGGCTAAAGGAAATACGACCCAGTTGACACTGTCCTCTAGAAAGGCGGCTCGACTGAAAGAGTCGAATGCTAAGTACACTACCTTGCTCAATAAAATGCAGGTGATCTATAGAATCCTTACAAAGATGTATACCAACTCTGAAATATTGTTGGAAGATACCAAGGATCAGGTAAAGGTGAAAGAGCAAGAGCGTAAGGCGATCAGAGCCTCGCACGGAGCTATGAAGTCTGCGATGAGTGTTATTTCTGGAGATCCTGACAAGCGTGCTATGTTTGACGCTGCTATGGAAGCTGTTGCGGATGATGTATCCAATAAAGTAGGAGAGATGGAAAGAATGATGGAGATGTCCTCTTCATTCATGGAGTCTATCGATCTACAAAATGGGGTATTCGAAGAGAAAGGATTGGCGATGCTTGAGGAGTGGGAGAAGAAGAGTACTTTGTTGCTCATGGAAAACTCTGGCGAAGGACTGGACCTAGATGAGAAAGTGAAGCGACCAGAACTGAGAGATAATTCTGCAAGCAGCGACAATACTTACGATAATTTATTTGATTAATATTCATTCATATAGTCAGGTGAATTTAGGGTGTAAATCCTAGTTTGCCTACCCGTAATCTTTCTATTTCAGTAAGTACTAAAAGGACAGTCATTTTGTACTGTCCTACAGCATCCAGTTGGATGATTAATTATCATGTACCTACATGTACACAGTGCTACTATTTAAATGAGTAAATTTATTCATTCCATTTCCATCTTGATTTGTTTATTGGCTTTGCCTTTAAGCACCTCGACTGCCCAGTCGCTTAATCATAAGCAAGGTGAGCTTTTAATCCAGCTCAAACCTGATCAAAATATAGAATCTGTATTGGAAGACTGGCAATCTCGGCATTTCCAAGCGGAGGTTCTTACTGCCAAGCCATTGGTGCGTGCGCTAAATATTTGGCAAGTCAATTTTGATTTTACAAAGCATAAAGAAGGGGATGTGAAGTCCCTTATCTGGAAAGATGATAGAGTGGAGCAAGTTCAATACAACCACTTTATTACTACCAGAGCTACGCCTAATGATCCATTGTATGAGGAGCAATGGCATCATCTGAATGTGTTGCTTAATGGAAGCCCAGATGCTGACTTAGATAGTGATTTGGCTTGGGATATCTCTACGGGTGGGCTTACGCCACAAGGAGACACTATCGTATTAGCGGTAATAGACAACGGCATTGACTTAGATCATCCGGATCTTCAGGATAGGATCTGGATAAACCATAATGAGATACCAGATAATGGAGTAGATGATGATATGAATGGGTACGTAGATGATTACCTTGGCTACAATACCAATGAGGAAAATGGAAATATAGCTGGTGGTGAGGGACACGGAACTTCAGTAGCTGGGATAATCGGCGCTACCGGGAATAATGCGATTGGGGTCACAGGAATCAATTGGGACTCTAGGTTGATGATCATTAGAAACAACTTCAATACTACGGAGGCGAATGTCCTCATAGCGTACGGCTATGCGTATGCCATGCGCAGGAAGTATAATTTGAACGCTGGGCAAAAGGGTGCTTTTGTGGTCGCTACGAATAGCTCCTGGGGTAGAGATTTTGGTCACGCAGAAGATGCTCCTTTATGGTGTTCTTTTTATGACGAGCTGGGTGAGGTCGGCATCGTCAATTGCGCTGCCACAGCCAATGCATCTATAGATGTAGATCGAAATGGGGACCTGCCTACGTCTTGTACTTCAAACTATCTGGTTTCTGTTACGAACCTGAATCAATTTGGAGAGAAATTGGCTAATGCTGGATTTGGAGTAAATAGTATCGACCTAGGG
Organism: uncultured Saprospiraceae bacterium; assembly: GCA_937923345.1. Classification (GTDB taxonomy): domain Bacteria; phylum Bacteroidota; class Bacteroidia; order Chitinophagales; family Saprospiraceae; genus JALZVN01. Next base: position 12,088 of record CAKZVJ010000315.1, on the reverse strand, counting down.
GCTTTTGGTGACGGTGTATTCACGACAAGTGACAGTGGGTACGGAGCTTTTGGGGGCACCTCTGCAGCTTGCCCTAATGTGACAGGGCTTATTGGATTGCTCTATGCAGCGCCTTGTGACAATCTCACCGCTATTGCGAAAAGCAATCCTAAAGAAGCGGCCAATTTTGTCGTGGACTATATCCTAGAAGGAACTAAAGCCAATGCCTCCTTGCAGAATATCACTCAGTCAGGTGGGCAGCTCAATTTGAATAATTCGCTTACAGATATGATGAACGATTGCTTTGAATGTAGCCTTCCTACTAGCGTCAATGACTTAGCGCTTGGGCAAAACACAGGCTCTTTTACCTGGACTGCATTCAACAGTTCCTTAGCTGTCAATTTGCAGTACCGTAAGGTGGGGGACAGCATATTCAATACGGTACTAAATGTAATGCCTCCATTCGAACTGACTGGATTAGCACCTTGTACGGCATATGATTATCAATTAGAATCTATATGTGGAGATACTACGAGTAACTTCACTAGTATGGCCCAATTCAGTACTTCTGGATGTTGTGAAAATCCAACAGATTTGATGCTGGTCTCGCAAGAAGAAACAGAGGTATTTATCGCCTGGGAAAAAGCAGCATTGGTAGATGAATACAGTGCACGTTATAAACAGGTGGGAGAAGAGATTTGGATACCTTTAGATAATGTTCAAGATGGCTTTGTTTCTATTAGTGGTCTTAGCCCTTGCACGGGTTATGAACTACAACTGAAGGCCAACTGTAGTCAAAGCGAAGTGCTTGATTATACTTCTAGTTTTGTGTTTTCTACCACGGGCTGCGGTAATTGTGTAGAAGGAAACTATTGTCAAGTGAAGGGTGCTAGCACTGCTTCAGAATGGATAGATCAAATAATCGTTGACGATATTGAAATCAACTCAGGGGATAATAATGGTTTTGTAATACATGACAACTTTGATATAAACTTTGCTGCTGGTGGAGATTATAGATTTGTTATTAATCCTGGATTTGCCAATCAAGCTTTGCCAGAGATGATTCATGTTTGGATAGATTTTAATCTCAACTCAGCATTTGAAGAAGAAGAACGTTTACTTAGCTCACCTATAATTCGAGGAAAATGGGAGTCTAGGTTAAAGATTCCTTTGGGGATGTCTGGGGATACTAGAATGAGGGTAAGTATGTTTTGGGTGGAAAATGAAGATGCTCCTGATTCAGTATTGCCATGTGAGGAGATACTATTTGGGGAGGTCGAAGACATCTGTATTGACATTATTGATAGTCAAGAGTTTTGCGCTGATACAGTTTCTCAAGTCGAACTTTTAAGCAGTGATATGAGCTCGGCTATTTTACGTTGGGCGGATGTAAATAATGCTAGTGAATATCAAGTGTTTTATAGAGCGCTTGGTGCTCCAGAATTCACATCTTTTTACGCTAGACAAAATCAAGTGATCATCAATGGCTTGGAGACATGTCTTCGCTACGAAGTACAGGTGTCAGCTCTTTGTAATGGTTTTGCTACAGAGTCAAGTGAGTCCTTTTTCTTCGATACAGAATGCATGCCTTTGGGTACACAATCTTCGGAGTTAGCAAAAGAGGTAGTCATTTATCCTAATCCATTTCAAGACCAGATTAGCATTCAATATGAGGAGCCTTTTGATGTAGAAGTTATTCAACTCTTTGCTGTATCGGGCACTGAGGTAAAACTTACGGATATAGATATTCATTCAGGTCAGATACAGTTGGGTAAGCTGGATGGGCTAGCGCCTGGTCTTTATATGCTCAAATTGGAAGGCGCGTTGGGGAGTGTAGTTTTCAAAGTGCTTAAGGGCTAAGGTCCCATAAGAAGGTATTTCCATTTTTAGCTGTTATGTCGAAAGCATACACTTATTTGTGTATTCAGTCAATCAGATGAATTTCAAAATGTTACAGGCTCAATTCGGGTGGAAGATGGGATTCGAACCCAAATAAATTATAATTTATCTGTCTTGCATAGGGGCATAAAAAAACGCGTAATCAAATGAAGTTCAAATAATTACGCGTTAATATTGGGGTGGAAGATGGGATTCGAACCCACGGCCCTCGGTACCACAAACCGATGCTCTAACCAACTGAGCTACAACCACCAGCTATCCTTATTTCTAAGGAATGGCAAATATATAAATTCTCTTGTAAAGGTGATGCTACTTATTGAATAATTATTATTCAGCAGGATCCGCCTTTAAAACAAATTTTCTAGTCACTGGATTCAATGGAGTATCTATCTTGTTGCCTTTCTTGTCTACTAGGGTAAGTGTGATCTCGTTGTCTCCCATAGGTAAACCCTCGATATAGTAAGGTTGCCATTTGTCAAGCATATGAGTCTCTCCATTGATATCTGCCTTTACCTTATAGTTGGTTCCAAGATTTGCATTCTTAAGATAGAAATCGAGCATCACTTTTTTAGTGTCTCTCATCCCTACATAGGTACCTTTTGGTCTGCTGTAAAATAACATAGGCTCAGCTACATCCTCAGACTTAACTATTTTGCCGCCTTTCACTTCTACCTTCTTGGTTATGTTAGCTTGGTCAGTCTTGATACTTTCGTGATAAGACCTAGATAGAAATGCTAAGGTGTAATGTTCACCATCACTCATGTCCGCCTCAAATGAAGAAGTATACTTTGCTAGGTATGGAGCATTGTCAATGATCATGTGGATGTGTTGTCCTTTACCAGAGTTAGCACACATTTTTTTCTCTGCGTCAGGGGTTTGATCTCCCAGCTTGTAGTCTTTTCCTTTTACGTCAAAGCTGAATTTCTTGCCCTCATATTTCATATTGGAAATGTTGGCGTCCATAAACTCAGGAGAAGGTGTGAAAGGAGAAAGGTTGTACTTGTTTGGCGTAGGACGATCCTTTTGCTCTGTCATATTTTTCTTTGGCATTGTATCCGATGATTTATCAGCTGCCGTATCTGCTCCGCACATCATTAATGTAAGTGCAAAAAAACACAAGAATAGATTTTTAGTCATTTCGTTTGATTTATTTATGTAATGCTCAAAGATAATTTGAAATGATAAGAATGTGGCAAGTCAAGTGATTTATTTATAAAAGGAAAGCTTTGTTCTGATCTGAGACTAAAACACCTTTTCATAGATTAATAGACTTAATCAAAAGTCAATTATTCTCTCCTTTTGTATAGCAGTATGACCTAACTATGCTACTCTCGGAACGCTTGTGACTTCATTGTCCAACACATTAAAAGTCCCACATCATACAAAGGATTTACTTAATTACTGGCCTAGCAATAAAACATTATGATTTAACGTAATGTAAACGAAACTAAAAGCGCGAAAAGGCATAAAATAAAGGACTAAATGATGCAATAGTTCCCTATGATATACAGCACAAAAGGAGTTTTCCTCCTAATTGCTATTTTTATTGGCTTGCAAACTAGCAGCAATCGATTACTCAACTATGAGATGGAATCGGTTTCGCTATTTATACCCACTCAACAAGATGCACACGAACATATCAAATCCAATGTTTTTGCCACTTCAAAGGCAGTAAACTTATCCTCTGAAAATTCAGGTCAGTGGACATCTGAAAGTGATACTGATTATGTCTCTTGGAATTTAACGATTCAAGAAGAAGCCTCATCACTTAATTTTGGGTTTTCAGAATTTGTACTTCCTCCTTCCGCTCGCTTTACCATTTGTGATGCATCAGGAAATAGATGTCAGGAGTTTCTTCCTAAAAAGAATCTACAGCATCATCTACAATTATGGACACCCATATTAAAAGGTGGATTTGCGAGATTATCCCTTAGGCTATTAGAAGAAGAAAAGTCTCTTTTAAAGTTAAAATTGAATACAATCAATAGTGGTATCATTAAAGCGGAGAATCGCTCTATTGAACAAGGTTGTTTGATTGACATTGTGTGTAATGAGCAGTTCCCACAGATAGACGATTTTGAGGCTGAAATCCAATCGGTCGCTTTGATCACCATCGAAGGCACACGCATTTGTTCTGGTGTGTTGCTAAATAACGTTCGCGAGGACTTTACTCCCTACTTTCTAACAGCTCGACATTGTGGTATCAATGCACAGAATGCAGCATCAGTGGTAGTGCATTGGAACTATGAAAATACCAACTGCAGATTTGGGATGGAGAACAATAAAGTGGAAGGAGATGGTAGCCTAGAACAATTCAATTCAGGTGCAGAGTTTTTGGCAGACTTACAAAGGTCTGACTTTACCCTACTGAGATTGAATGATCCAGTGCTAGAAGAAGCAAATGCTTTCTTCGCGGGATGGGATGCTAGAAGTGCTTCCCCCGCCAATGTTACTACTGTGCATCATGCCAATACAGAAGAAAAAAGAATCACCTTTGCGACAGGAAAGACAAGCATCACACGTCATTTTGGAGAGGATGAAGATCCAGAATTAAATCATATCCGCGTGTCAAAATGGGAAATTTCAAGCACATCTGGTGGGTCATCTGGTGGCCCTTTGTTTGATCATAATCATAGGGTGGTAGGTCAACTCCATGGTGGATTGGCAGCTTGCGGTAATCAAGAACCTGATTGGTTTGGTCGTTTTCATACCAGCTGGTTAGGAGACGAAATTCCAGAGAGACAATTAAAGCACTGGCTAGATCCTGACGATACAGGTCTTGAATTTATCGATGGCATATGGAATGGACTCAATCCCTTGGCTTTGCAAATAGCAGCCACCCAGCCGAGTGAAATAGTCTGTAATGGAGATAGCACCGGCTCGATCCTGATTGATGTATTTAATGGCTCTGGTCCTTTTGAATACAGTATAGATGGTGGGGAAAATTTTCAAGCGCAAGCCTTATTTCAAAATCTTGCCGCAGGGGAGTACATCGTTCTTGTCAGAGACGCTAATCAAAACACCTCTACAGAAATACTTTTTGAAGTATCAGAGCCCGAACTTTTGGACTTTGATTTTGTCCAAGAATACAACCAAATCGCTTTAATGATCAGGGGAGGCAATGCGCCTTACCTAGTATCCTTAAATGGACAGATATCCTTTGATACGCTTTATTCCAATTTGCCAACCGGGATTTATCCATTCACGGTTACGGATGCGAATGGCTGTGTACAAGAACTAGATATAGATCTTCAGTACGATGCCTTTCAAGCTATCGCAGATATATCACAAACGATTTCTTGTTTTGATGCTGTAGATGGAAAAATAACGCTAGTGCACAGCGGCACCCTAGGCCCCTACCAATACAAACTAAATGATGGAGCCTTTGGTCCTGATAATGTATTTGAGAATCTTGCTCCTGGCAATTACCTGGGTACGGTAAGAGATAGTTTAGGTAATATAGTGCTAACGCAAGCCGTAGAATTGGTATCTCCGGAAGCATTATCCATTGATGTTTCACAAGTTGAAGAGAACGTAGTGGTAAATGTAAATGGGGGAGTACCTCCATACTTATACCAGTATGATGGAGCTGTGCCTACGACAAGCAATTCCTTTAATATCAATGAATCAGTGCAAGTCATTACCATTATTGACTCCAATGATTGTACGGAGACGTTTGATAATGTGCTGACATCGACAGATAGATTAGATGCGAACCTTAGCATCGACCTATATCCGAACCCAGCTTCCCATTCGCTTTATATAAAGCCTAACAGTGAAATATTGCTGGGCTACAAAATTCACGACGTAGCGGGTAGATTGATTCGAAATGTAGACGGAATAGAGCTGAGCACAGGAATACAAAAGATAAACGTTGAAGAATTTCCTGCAGGAATATACTTTTTGGAAGTAAATGTGACTTCAGGTAAGAGTAAAGTTATGAAATTCAACGTTTTGTAAAGAGAATGTGGATTTAAAAGGAATCCAACTTAATAAAATATATTTTTAATATAATGTTTACTTTTTACAAAGTATACATTACATTTGCAATCGCAAAACAGCAATATACCACGGAAGAGTGGCAGAGCTGGTTTAATGCACTGGTCTTGAAAACCAGCGTGCGGCAACGTACCGGGGGTTCGAATCCCTCCTCTTCCGCCAAAGGCTTCTTCTAGAAATAGAGGAAGCCTTTTTTTGTTAGGAATCTCAAATTTTTTATGCTAAAAAAGCTGTTTCCCACTTTCATTAATTGAATAGGAATTGAGATACTCTCCTCTGTTACTTTACATCTGTATTAATAAAATATAACTAGTTAGTTCACGGCTCCGGCCGTGGATTCAATACACGCATCTGGCTTAGCAAATATTCACGCACAAAGTTTTTCAGAAAACTCCTATCTTTAGTTAAATAATATACACTATAGGATGAACGGCTACAAAATCACCAACCAAAATAGCTTACATTTTATAACACCGACAGTAGTAGGGTGGGTAGACGTGTTTACTCGAAAAACATACAAAGACATTATCATAGATAGTTTAAATTTTTGCATTACGAACAAAGGACTATCCGTCCATGCGTATGTTATTATGAGCAATCATTTGCATTTGCTTGTGTCTGCAAAAAGTGGTTTTAACTTGTCAGATATAATCCGCGATTTCAAGAGCTATACAGCATCAAGAATAGTAAAAGAGATCACACAAAATCCGAAAGAAAGTAGACAAGTATGGTTGCTCAAACTTTTCAAATATTTTGGAAAATATGAATCTCGAAACAAGAAATTTCAATTTTGGAAGAAGGATAACCATCCTGTAGAATTGGTTAGTCCTAAATGGATCAAAGCAAGATTTGATTATATTCATTATAATCCAGTACAGGCTGGTTTGGTTGAGTTACCAGAGCATTATGTGTACTCAAGCGCGCGTTTTTATATTGAGAATAAAGAATGATTGGTAGAGATTGAATATTTGGATGCGGATTATAATGTGTAAGGAAAGTAAATATTTGTTAGGCAATAAAGAAATATTAAAAGTTAATCCACGGCTCCAGCGACGGATTTCATACACGTATCTAGCTTAGCTATTGTTTGATTACTAAAAGTTCAAAAGCTTCCTTATAAGTTTAGTTTAAGCGCTATTATTTATACGTGTATGGGATCTATGGCTGGAGCCATAGACCAACGAGGATTGGTAGAGATTGACTATTTAGATGCGGATTATATTCATCTATAAAAGCAAGAAAGTTAGTCCACGGTTTCAGCCGTGGAGTCCATACACGTGTCTAACTTAGTTATTGTTTGAAAAAGTGTGTCCATGGATGAATTTAAAACTATGGGCTGTATTTGATACGTGTATAGGATCTATGGCTGGAGCCATAGAGCAACGTGGGTTATATTCATCTATAAAAAACAAGAAAGTTAGTCCACGTCTCCAGCCGTGGAGTCCATACCCGTGTCTAACTTAGCTATTGTTTGAAAAAGTGTGTCCATGGATGAATTTAAAACTATGGGCTATATTTAATACGTGTATGGGATCTATGGCTGGAGCCATAGACCAATGTGAAGAGATCTTAATTTAAGACTAATAGATTTTCCACACATAAGTTGCTATCCTTTATAAGGGCTTAATAGCTCATAAATAACTAATGCTAATGCTTCTTATGAATTAATCTATTTTGGAAATTTTGTGTGAAGGATAGGAATAATGACCCCTTAGGGTCAGACTCGCCTTTTTCAGGCGAGGCCGTAGCGCAGCGAAGTTATGGATAGCCTGACTCAAGCAGCCACTTTTTTGTGGCTACGCAGAGGCACACCCTACTTATCTTCTGATTGATTATCGTCCAAGTTTTCTCCTCCTAATCCACCATTGCAGCCATCGATAAAAGCGGTAAAGATAGCTCCTTGCACCACTTCAAAACCAGCATTAAGACATATCTGCTGAGCAGCATCATAATCTACAATGGCAGTAGCATCAATGGACTGTGTGGACTCAATAGCATCATTGGTTTCATAATCTGCGATTCCTGTTTCAACCCCAACGAGGGCATTAGCGCCAACAAAATTGATATACTGTACAGTAACAAAAGAAAGACTTGTACATCCATTAATATCAGTCACTTCAATACCAATAATATCATCTTGGAGCAAAGTGCTTGAAGTATATGTTTCTGTGGTGCCGTTCTGCAAAGACTCACCAGCATCTAATTGTTGATTTCCATTCGTGTCTATAAAAAAGGTGTAGTTGGATTCTCCACTTGGGCTAGCTGTAAACGTAACGGCCTCACCACTGCACAGTGGAAGATTTGAGGACATCCCCGCTATCAAAGTTGGGGCACAGCTCAGAGAATAAGTAAACACCCAATCTCCATTAGGCGTAGCTTGTTTAAAAGTAGACATAGTGAAATCGACAGTCTCTGTAGTAATAACTTGGAAATCATCGCCTGAATTAAAATTACATTCACTAAACGGACCATCATCTTCATGTGTCTCTACTACAATATCAACTGTACTTACATTGCAAGCCGTAGTCCCTAAATCAATTATTATTGGAACATTATCACACACGCTGGCATCTATGTATGAGTTAGGATTTGAAGTAGCTCCAGTACTAGGAACATTAAAGTAATAAGATTTGCCACCGATTTTCAGCACCAATTCTGGGTCACCAAATCCATCATCAACAGGGGGAAAAGATATGGTTGTAATTTCCACGGTCACCTGATTACCTATCGCAGAACTACATGGCAAACTTAAGGTCGTATCTACTGCTTGACAAACATCAACAGTTCCCCATCCAAAGTCACTATCCTTGTTCGGATATCTACTGGATGTTTGAATCATCCTATTTAAAACTTGGTCCTTAGAAAAAGTAGGATTATTGCTAAAAATCAAACCCGCTATACCAGCAGTGATGGCAGTAGAAGATGAAGAGCCACCAACGTACCCTCTATAGTCATTATTGGCAGCATTGTCCCTAGTGCTTGTCACCGCAGTATTACCGGTAGCAGAACGCTCCATAAAGACACAAAATTCAACCTCATTTCCACTATGACAATTATTGCACCTTTGAAAATCAGATCCCTCTATAACTCCAGTTACCGCTACTGCTTCAGGCATATTGGCAGGAGCAATAACGCCATACCAATTTGTGAAAGAGGTAGAAGTACCTGCAGCGGCAAAAATTAATTTGCCTTTGTCATGCGCGTAGATGATACCATCTTCTACCGGACCATGCGTAAAAACATCTCCCAGCGAAATACTGATCACATCTACCCTCGAGTCATCCCCCGCATCGTAGAGCCCATCTCTTAGTCCATCAATTTCTGCAGACGCGTTGATGATTACATCGTTCGTCACTCTATAGGAAATCAAGTTCGCTTTGTATGCCACTCCCGCAGGCGTATCATCATATCCTCTCGGAGCCGTCGCCAAACCCGCCATGGCCGTACCGTGGCCACACTGATCTTGCCAGCCGTCGGTGCCATTACCGTTTGGATCATAAAATTCCTTTTTTTCAATAGTTCGTCCCGAAGATTCACCTTCGTCAAATTCTGCATTGAACTTTGGATTGGTACTTGAGATACCAGAATCCATGACTGCGATCCAAACTCCATCTCCCTTGTTGGACTTCGTCCATGCAGTATCTATCATGTGCTCTGCGTTTGTCCAAGAAGAAATGGCAGTAGGGCTGATGGAGGTGTAGTCCGCTGCATCCAATGTCACACTATAGTCTGAGCAGCCTTCACCACTTCTATTCTGTGTAGATACATATTCATAATTGGCAGGCTCGAGGTAGCGGATACTTTCGCTAGCTCGCAGTGTTTCGATGAGGTCTTTTGAAAATACCTTCGCGTATAAGTAGGGTCTATTTTTCAAAGATCTGGTATTGAATAATACATCATCAGACACGTTGAATCCCTCGTTTCGAGATTCTGTTCGGATGAATTCCATCAAGTCATTCCTAGCTTTAGTCCATTCTGGAGTAGTGAAAGTAGGGCTATTGATGGCTTCTCTATTATTGGTGATTGTTTTGGGTTTAAATCCTATGATGGCCACAGAATCCAGCTGTACTAAAGTACTCCACAGCAGCTCGGTATCCATATCCGCCCAGTTTAGCGCTTCTTGTCTCAGCTCGAGGGAGTCCGTTATCTGCTCGTTGATTTGGATAGGAGATAGGGGTGTATCCGTTTGTTGACCACGAATAGCATTACACGCTAGGATGCAGAGGATAATACAAAAGATCTGATCTCTCATATCGCGTTTTGTTTGTTTATTTATAAGAGTAACATTCAGCTATTCAGACATTTAGCTCGTCTAAAGATACAAAATTGAAGTACTAAATTGGCAATTACGAATATTTAAAGCAAAAATTAATGGTACGGATAGAGGCTTAGTAACTACATTTTTATTACCTTCTGACCTGATAAAATTCAAATTATATGAATAAAATAGTTGCAAATGCTGAAGCTGCCATCCAGGGCATTCAGGATGACATGACCATCATGTTAGGTGGATTTGGCCTCTGTGGTATACCAGAGAACTGCATCAATGCATTGGTAGCGGCAGGTGTCAAAAATCTGACTTGCATCTCTAATAATGCGGGTGTCGATGATTTTGGTTTGGGCCTACTACTACAAAAGAAGCAAATCAGGAAGATGATTTCATCTTACGTTGGAGAGAATGATGAATTCGAGCGCCAGATGCTTAGTGGAGAGCTAGAAGTAGATTTGATTCCACAGGGTTCCTTAGCGAGTAGATGCCAAGCTGGTGGCGCAGGTGTCCCTGCTTTTTATACCCCCGCAGGTTACGGTACGGAGGTGGCACATGGAAAAGAAGTGCGATACTTCGATGGCAAGCCACATATTTTAGAGTCCGCCTTAACTGCCGACTTTGCTATTGTGAAAGGATGGAAGGGCGATCGCTACGGTAACATTATCTATAAAGGTACAGCTAGAAATTTCAATCCCGTCATGGCAATGGCAGGAAAAATTACCATCGCCGAAGTGGAAGAAATTGTGGAGCCTGGCGAGCTGGATCCAAATTTTGTGCACACACCAGGTATCTTTGTTCAGCGTATATTCCAAGGGGCAGCCTTTGAAAAGCGTATTGAGCAAAGAACCGTTACACCAAAATCTTAAATTAATTATGTTAGATAAAATAGGAATTGCAAAACGTATTTCTCAAGAGTTGTCCGACGGTTGGTATGTAAATCTTGGTATCGGGATTCCCACCTTAGTAGCGAATTATGTTCCTGAGGGCATGACTGTTGAGTTCCAATCTGAAAACGGAATCCTCGGGATGGGACCTTTTCCATATGAAGGGGAGGAGGATGCGGACTACATCAATGCGGGCAAGCAAACTGTGACGATCAATCCGGGTGGTAGTATTTTTGATTCGGCTACCAGCTTTGCGATGATCCGCGGAAAGCACATTCAGATGACCGTACTAGGCGCTATGGAGGTTGCCGAGAACGGAGATATCGCCAACTGGAAGATACCAGGTAAAATGGTCAAGGGTATGGGGGGCGCCATGGATTTGGTGGCCTCTTCGGATAACATTATCGTGGCCATGATGCACACCAATAAAAGGGGCCAATCCAAATTGTTGAAGCGATGCTCCTTACCTCTCACTGGTGTATCCTGTGTCAAAAAGATAGTGACTAATCTTGCTGTATTAGAGATCGGTGAAAAAGGTTTTGTGCTTAAGGAAAGAGCTCCCGGCGTCAGCGTTGAAGACATCCAAGCTGCTACCGAAGGCAAGCTGATAATAGAAGGAGATATTCCGGAGATGAAGATTGATTAAGTGGGCATGCCCCAGACGCTCCACGAAAAGTGTCGGTCTGCGTCGGGTCATTCGCTAGTATTTAGTACTCCCTCCAGCTATGGAGCTATGCCTCCATCTAGTCTCACCTCGTACCTCGTTGAGCCGTCGCTGGAGGTTAGTCCATTAGCAGTATGGAGCACTTCATATCGCTGCTACCCCTCATGCAAAAAAGGAATAGTAGTAAAAAAGGGATATTCAGAAGTAAGAGAAGAACCCTGGCAGGGGTGATAATACTATAGCCCAGGGTGGCAACCCAGGGAAAACGCATCAATTTTGGAGTATTTTCTCTAAGTACTTATTGTCCATAGCGCACTTTCTTGATCGGCGCCTTATGCTAGTTTTAGGATCTTCAAAAGATTTTAATCTGTTCAATGCCATTTTTCGAATGAT
>CAKZVJ010000314.1 GCA_937923345.1 uncultured Saprospiraceae bacterium | reverse complement strand
AGGCCCGACTCCTTTTCCATCACACGAATGAAGTCATTATCGTTTGGATGACGGAAAGCCCACTCGTCAAAATATCTTAGCATTCCTTTCTTGAATACATCAGTACCTACGATATACTCTATCTGTGATAAGAATACGGCTCCTTTGGAATAGGCCGCTTGTCCATAAGCAAAATTAGTATTGAAGTGATCTGCGTGCGTGGTCATTGGCTCTTCTACCCCACTGCCTACCAAATTCATATATCCCGCATAAGATCTAGTGTGTGCAAAGTCTGCTACCTTGCCCGGAACCAATCCCTTTCCTCTCAGGTAATTCATCACATTGTTTGAAGCAAAAGAAGTGAAACCTTCATCCATCCAGGCGTATAAGGCTTCATTGGTGCCTAGATTCATCTGATACCAGTTGTGCATCAATTCGTGTACGGACACGCCGACAAGGCTTTGTAGATTACGCTCGCCGGTAATCAGGGTCGCCATCGCGTACTCCATACCACCGTCTCCACCCTGGATGAAGCTGTACTGATCATAAGGATACTTGCCGTAGTTTTCGTTGATGTAATCCATCGCTACATCCATGATGCCTGGAAGTAGCTTCCAATTGTCTTTCGTCTTTTCATTTTCTTGATACAAAAAGTGAAGGGTCACTCCGTCTTTTCGAGTCAATGAAGTGTGTGTATAATCTGGGTCTGCTGCCCATGAAAAGTCATGCACTTTAGGCGCCTTTAAATGCCAAGTCTGCTTTAGTCCTGGTGCATGTGTTACTGTTGCTCCTTGTTTTTGGTAACCATGCCCCACTTGATCTGGGTTTTGCAAATAACCTGTACCTCCAATAGCATAACTATTGTCTATCGTAATCTTCACATCGAAGTCTCCCCAGATGCCGTGAAACTCTCTGCCTACATAAGGATTGGCGTGCCAGCCTTGATAATCGTATTCACACATCTTAGGATACCACTGCGTCATAGAATAAGAAATGCCTTCCGCATTGTTTCTTCCTGATCTACGAATCTGACTGGGCACCTGTGCTTCAAATTCCATTTCGAATACAGCGCTACTCCCAGCCTTGATGGGCTGTGCCAGGTCCACTTCTAAAATGGTACCGACCACTTCGTAGTTTACTTTTTTGCCATTTTGGGTCAGTGATTTTATTTTTTGATAGCCAATCTCATTGGGCTTTAGCTTTGAAATTCTGTCTCCTACCCTAGAGTCCGGATCTTTGATGCTTCTAGAACGAACGTCCATCATACTGCCTGGCTGAAAAGCATTGAAGTAAAGATGATAGAATACACGGTTCAAATCATCTGGAGAATTGTTCGTGTAGTTTAGCTTTTGCTTTCCTGTGAATTGGTGCGTGGTGACATCAAAGTCAATTTCCATTTCATAATTCACAGCTTGCTGCCATCTTTGGGCATTCATTGTAGTAAATGCAATCACGGAAAGCAGGATAATCAGAGTAGTTTTTAAATTCAACATTAGTTTATTTTTATTCTTTGCGAATTTACTAAAAGTATTAGCTTTTATAATCATGTTAAGCATGTGTTGAGTATTTATAAAAGCGATTTAACTAGTATTTAACCTATTGAACCTCATTTAACTTACCCCAGGCCACCTCTATAATCCATTAGCTATCAGTACTTTATTAATGGCTTATGAATTTTATTTTCGATAACAATTTGTTATGTTAGAAAGGTGTACGGTATTTGCATAATACAAAGTACCCATGACAAGTAGCATAAAAACAATTTGTATTATCGCTTCATTTACGCTGTTCGCCTTGAGCACTGTGGGCTTGGAGATTGAGGAACCACAGGTATCTTGTTCTGAAGAATTACTTACTCAAGTGGAGGTAGAAACTACGCCTTAATTCCGAATCTAGATCAATAGCACAGTATAGATAAGTAGAACTCACCTTTTCGACTGAGCGACAGCACCTTTCTCAATGTTTAAAATCACTATCCTGTGCCTAGATTATGTTCTTACGCAAGCCGAGTAAAGGATGGTAAGGGCAGCCCCTTTTCGGGCTGGTCGCGACTGTAGGGCACCGAAAGGAAGGGACGGGAGTGAACACGTACCCCTGCACAGCCTGGCCCTACTACTCAGCATATCACCGCTTTACCAGCGGTGGCATGCTGAGTAGTAGGGATACTCCCAAACAAAAAGTGAATTAAGCATATCTATAACACTAATACTTTGACATTTTGTCAGGTTTTTCTCAATTTTGACCTAAATTGTGAAGTGAATGAGGGCTCCTTAAATGGCCCCTGATAAAGAGTTGAATATGTATAACGATAATCCTACTATAAATAATCTCAATACAAAAATCGTCGATGAAACGCGGCAAGGAGAAGCGCTGGAGCTGGAGTCCAAACCAGTAGCAGGCGGGAAACATTTCTATATTGAGAGCTATGGTTGCGCGATGAATTTTTCGGATTCAGAAATTGTGGCGAGTATATTGGCGAAGGAAGGCTATAGCTCTACGAGAGAATTTAAAGAGGCGGATCTGATCCTCATCAACACTTGCTCCATCCGAGAGAAGGCGGAGCAGATGGTGAGATTGCGTCTGCGACAATTCGATAAAGCAAAGGAAAAAAGACCTGGCGCGCTAGTCGGGGTATTAGGCTGTATGGCGGAACGTCTGAAGGCTAAGTTCCTAGAAGAGGAAAAACTTGTGGACATGGTCGTAGGGCCAGACGCTTATCGAGACTTGCCGAAGTTGATCGCCGAGGCAGAAGATGGGGGCAAAGGGGTCAATGTATTTCTATCGAGAGAAGAGACGTATGCGGATATCAGTCCGGTTCGATTAGGTAGCAACGGGGTGAATGCGTTCATCTCCATCACGCGGGGCTGTGACAATATGTGTAGCTTTTGTGTGGTGCCGTTTACGAGGGGACGAGAGCGCTCCAGGGAACCTTTTTCTATCGTGGCTGAGGCGCAAGACTTGGTGAACCGAGGATTTAGAGAGGTGACTTTGCTTGGGCAAAATGTAGATAGCTACAAGTGGGAAAATCCTGAAACAGGAGAGAAGAAATCTTTTGCTGGATTGCTAGAAATGGTGGCTCAAGTAGACCCACGACTGCGGGTTCGCTTTTCTACTTCGCACCCTAAAGATCTAAATGACGATGTGCTGTATGCCATCCAAAAATACCACAACATCTGCAACTATATTCACCTGCCAGTGCAGAGTGGAAATAGTAGAATACTAAAATTGATGAATCGTACTTATGATAGAGAATGGTACACGGAAAGGATAGATAAAATCTATGAAGTCATTCCTGACTGTACGATCTCCTCTGATATCATAACAGGATTCTGTACAGAGACCGAGGAGGAACATAAGGACACTTTGTCTATCATCGAATACTCGAACTATATCATGTCTTATATGTTCAAATACAGCGAACGGCCTGGCACCGTAGCAGAGAGAAAATATGAAGATGATATCCCTGAAGAAGTAAAAAGTAGACGACTGACAGAGATAGTAGATTTGCAAAATAAGTTATCTCTGCAGAGTAACCAACTCGATGTGGGAAAGACCTTTGAAGTACTAATAGAGGGGGACAGCAAAAAATCTACTGAGGACTTTAAGGGAAGAACTTCTCAAAACAAAATGTGCATTTTTCCAAAGCAAGTGGGTCTTGAGCCTGGAAACTATGTGATGGTAAAAGTCAAGTCAGTGAACTCGGCTACCTTGTTTAGCGAGATCGTAGAAGTATGTAAGGACTTGAATGCCTAGTGCATTAATAATCGATAAACTATAAAATAATTACATCTATCAATAATCTACTTTCTATAAAACAACGCTTCGGCATCATCGGCCAGTCCGCCAAATTGGATCAGGCACTAGATACTGCAGTACGCGTGTCTGCCACGGATTTAACGGTACTCATCAGTGGAGACTCTGGCGTAGGTAAAGAAGTGTTCTCTAAAATAATCCACTCTCTCAGTGCGCGCAAGCACAACAATTTCATTGCTATCAATTGTGGCGCTATCCCTGGAGGGACTATAAATTCTGAATTGTTTGGTCACGAGAAAGGCGCATTCACGGGAGCCACTTCTGAGCGTAAGGGATACTTTGAAACGGTAGATGGCGGGACCATTTTTCTAGATGAAATCGGAGAGATGCCGCTAGATACCCAAGCGTATTTATTAAGAATATTAGAGTCTGGGGAATTTATCAAAGTAGGGTCGAGTAAAGTACTCAAAACAGATGTGCGTATCATAGCAGCTACCAATGTCAAGTTAGATGAAAAAATACGTAGTGGTAAATTTAGAGAAGATTTATTTTATCGACTGAATACAGTGCCTATCCAGGTGCCTTCTCTGACAGATAGACGGGAAGATATCTATATGTTGTTTAGAAAATTTGCGACAGACTTTGCAGAAAAGTACAAGACCTCCCCTATCCAGCTGGACGAGCAAGCTAGAATCTTGATGGAAAATTATGCTTGGCCGGGAAATATTCGGGAACTCAGAAATATAAGTGAACAACTTTCTGTTCTTGCTCAAGATCGCTTGGTGACGGCTGAAAGATTAATAGAAATGATTCCAAATATCACTCAACGGAATCTGCCTGCCATGCATAAAAGATCAGGCGGTGGTGAAGATTCTTTTCAAGAAAGAGAGATTCTCTACAAGTTGCTTTTTGACATGAAGAATGACATGAATGACCTCAAGGCATTGGTGTTTGAATTGATAAAAAGCAACAATCTGAGCGTATCTAATGTAAACAAACTCAAGCAGCTGCAAGCCCCTAGCAGCAACGCTCATGAAAGGCCAAGTTCTTTTACCGATAGTCATCGCAGCAATTCGGAAGAGCTAAATGAACTTCCCAATACGAGCGAAGGCTATCACTATGAAGAAGAGGATGATGGTAAACCCTTCATCATTCAGTCTGAACAAAATCGAGATACCTACGACTCCATGGAAATCATCGAGGAGTCCCTTTCTCTAGAGGACATGGAAAAGGACAT
The DNA here is from genome assembly GCA_937923345.1 of uncultured Saprospiraceae bacterium. GTDB lineage: Bacteria > Bacteroidota > Bacteroidia > Chitinophagales > Saprospiraceae > JALZVN01. The sequence goes on along the minus strand of CAKZVJ010000314.1, from coordinate 7,631 downwards.
GATCAAGAAGGCACTCAAAAAGCACAATGGTCGCCGCAAGGATGCTTCTGTTGACTTGGGTATTTCGGAGCGTACCTTGTATCGAAAGATCAAGCAGTACGAGATATAAATGGTGAATAAACGAGCCTCATAAAAAAAAGCGCCTCCAGCATGGATTCATGCTGAAGGCGCTTTTAAATGACTAACCTTTCGTCAGTCAGGATGTAGATTGAACTTCTACTTAGTTGATGCTAATCAATTCTACTTCGAATATCAAGGTAGCAAATGGTCCGATAAGGTTACCAGCACCTCTTTCTCCGTATGCCAACTCTGATGGGCAGTATAACTTCCACTTAGAACCGGTAGGCATCAACTGCAGTGCTTCTACCCAAGCAGCGATTACACCGTTTACTGGGAATGTCGCTGGCTGACCTCTCTCTACAGAGCTATCGAATACCGTCCCATCTATCAAGGTACCGTGGTAGTGTGTCGTTACTTTATCAGATGCCGACGGCTTAGGGCCGTTGCCTTCCTTCAATATCTCGTACTGAAGACCTGATGGTAATGTGATTACTCCATCTCTCTTTGCATTTTCTGCTAGGAATTCTTCTCCCGCTTTTACGTTGTCTTTGTGCATTTCTTTTTGTTTTGCTTGCATGTGATTACCAAAAAAAGCATTCGCTTCATCGACAGTCATTTTAGGTTCTCCAGAAAGTACATCTGAGATAGCATTTGCTACATCATTTGCTTGTACTTCTTCCAAACCTTGCTGCTTGAAATTTTGGGCGATAAGCACACCTAGGCTATAACTTAATGAGTCCATTTTCTCCATGTTTTGCGCCCATATATTACCAGCAAAAGTGCTCATAACTATGATTGCGATTAATAACTTTTTATTCATAATTTCTAATATTTTCCAATCAATAAAGAATTCCAAAATGGAAACGCCCTGCGTATGGCGTTTGGTATTTTTATGGAGACTATCTTGAAGTCGACCTGCTATTCCTTAAAATATCTTTGTGGAAAAGCTGTCCGTCTTTGAGATGAATCCATGCGCTACATTCAAATTGGTTTTCTTTCGATTAGGGGCGCAAATATACTCAAAGTATCTATGCTACGGTAATTAATTTTAAATGACTTACATTTCCTATTTTAGCAAAAATTGACACACCTCCTTATGAGTGATAGAAAACAACTAAGTTTTGATGATTCCAGGCCCGATATTGCAGAACGGATCCAAAACATCAACCAAAACAGACTCTCCGTGCGCCTACTTTTGGATGGGCTCCAAGACATTCAGAACATCGGTGGACTATTTCGTACAGCAGACGCCGCCCGTATCAAGGAGATCGTACTCTATCAGTGTACGGTGGATTTAGACAAAAAGAAGTTTCACAACACAGCTAGAAGCACGCAGCAGTATGTAGCGTACCGCATCATCGATGACGAGCAAACCCTACTCAAATATGCAGCGACCAATACGCTGGTATGCCTTGAACATACAAGTGATAGTACGCTCTTGTCTAAGACAAAACTAGACAAGGATATAACCTTAGTATTAGGAAATGAAAAAACGGGCGTTTCGCAAAAGCTGCTAGATTTGAGCAGTCAAGCGGTTCACCTACCGATGCTAGGGATACAAACCTCGCTTAATGTATGCACTGCAGGCAGTATCGCTATCTTTGATTTGCTGAACAGATCAGAGCTTGTCTAGTCGTATTTTATCGGTGATGGTTTTGAGCATGGCAATGACCAGCAAAGGAAGCGCTTTTTCATCTTCTTCTAAGCGACTAGAATTTTGCACCAATACAGTGTCTAACCAGTTTCCTTTTTCTGGATAGTAGTTCTTAAATTCCTGCCAGGTACTAGACCGCTTGCCGATGGTATTCACAAGTTTTATCACAAATCCATCTTGCAGGATATCATACACTATTACAATATGTAAGGTATCTATTAGATCCACCTTGATGCGCAAGAAAAAATACTGTTCTAGCAAGCTGGCATCTACAGGATAAGTCGACCAAGTAAACAGAGGGTAAGCGTATATTTGAGAATTTATTTGTAGCCCTTTCAAAGCCTTCTTGGCGCTTTTGAGTTTACTCAAGGTTTTCTCTACAAAGTAGTCTCGTTTGTCTAGCTCCTCCAATTCTTTCCACTGCATAGAATTGAATGACTTGTACATCAGATTACCCACTTTCTTTTTATACTCGAATCTAGACGAGGCACTCAAAATATAGCCGGGATAGTAATATGCTAAACCTTGTGCTTTAGCATACTCGACCTCCACAAGCATGGTATAGATTCCCATGCTGTATTTTTTATAATCTGGATGATAGATACCCATGATACTAGCCATACTCTCCTGCCCTAGATCTACAAAACTCGCGGCCACTAATTTACCCTCGTCATATATCTTACAAATCTTTGTGTTAAAGATCTGATTACCAGAGCTACCTTCAAGCCACTCTCCTAGCATACCATTTAGTTCCCCCTTGAAACATTCTTCCTTATAAATTTTATACAAGGCTAACAACTCTTTTGTCAATTTCAGGTCGACCAGTTCATGCGTAAATTTACGATTATTCTTGGCGAGCAATTTGCGTGAGCTTTTGCTCAACAAGTGATTATCTAAAGACAATCGGGTTCGGATAGTACTATTAGGAACACCATCAATAAAGGTGACTGGACTGTGAAACATAGATCTGCCACTACGAAAATAGCCTAAGGATAATAGCTTATCCATCAGCTTTGGTGCATAGTTATTTAGCTTGATGTTATCCCCTCTTATCATTTTGCAGCTTGTGGATAGTATTCTAAAAATACCTCTTTGACTTTTGCCCAATCTTCCTCTGGATCAAAACCCGCTTTATCTTCAAAAAGTACATTAAAGTACGGCTTCTTTTCATAATTGCCCAGCGCGCGGCTATGCACTTCTGGATTTTCATTCACGTAGTCAAAATGGATATCATGCTTTTTAAAGTAATCTTGATAGACTACGATTTGCTCAGGATGCGAACAGGTAAAAATGATACATATGATATCCGCCTGTTTAGAAATCATCTGCATCACCTCTATCACTCCAGGATAAAACTCAAGCGGTAGATTTACCTCGCTCCAATTAGGGATAATCATCGTCTCATGAATATCAAATCCCCAGTACGTTTTATCCCAATGCTTAGCTTTCTTTCGCTCTAAAGCCTTTCGTATAGCCTTTGTTATCATATTAATAGCTCAATTGGTCACAAAATATTGAAATTGTTCATATATATCTTGAATGACTTGGCAAATGCTATCTTTTTTTTCAAAAAAGATTACTTTTGTCCTAAATACTAACAAGATGGACAAGAGAAGCAAGTTATTTTTTTGGGCGATTATCGCAGTGGTGACAATTGGTATGCTCACGCGTTTATTTGGTCTTCCATCTAACGTTTCCCCGATGCTTGCAGTCATGCTTTTAGGCCTAGCCTATATCCAGCGCAAAAGCATCTCCTTGCTTCTACCGCTAGGGCTCTATTTTTTGGTCGATCTGTATCTTAACAACGTTGTTTATGCCGAGTACTTCGAGGGCTTTCAGTGGTTCGGAAGTCTTGGGGTTTACGTAAGCCTATTTTTCATCTTGCCATTGTGCGCATTGATCCTAAAGAAAGTGTCTATCCCACGGGTCATGATAGGCGCTTTTTCTGCGGCTGTGCTTTTCTTTTTGATTACTAACTTTCACTCCATGATTATCCTGCCACAATACACCAAAAACTTTGCAGGATTGATGGAAAGTTACACAGCTGGGATTCCGTTTTTCAGATCAACTTTGGTGAGCACTATGATTTATTCTGCGGTATTTTTTACTGCTGCGGAAGCATTTCTTAGGAGACCATCCGTGTCCACTACTACGAATTCCAAAACCATTAAGGCCTAAGCATGGTGCCCCCATCACCAAAGCAAGAGTTCGTCGAGGGCAAAGATTACTACATCGAAGATGGGCTATACGTCTTTACCGCAGCCTATTTACTAGCACGTGGATATTGTTGCGACAATAAATGTAGACACTGCCCTTATCGAGATTAGTTTTACTTAGCATTATATTTTGGGCGCCCCCTATGCCCTGCCTCTAGTCAAACCCGCAGGTCGGGCTCCTCCAGGCTCGCTGCTCGCTCGGTATCCAGACACTTGTCCGTGATTCCGTTGCACTACATCTCGTACCAGCGACTGGACACGGATACCTCCAGTCTCCCCTTCCATATCCCTGGCGCGCTTTCGTAGATTATAGAGAATTAACCCTATCTTAGCGATACATAAAATTCATGTTATGAATAAAGGGGCGATTAAACTATTCGAAAAATTGGGCAAAAAGAAATTTAGCCCTCGTCAGATTTGTGAAGTCGGAGTATACCTTCCAGAGGAGTCCAATGTATTGCACTTCATCAAAAAAGGCATCCCCACCACGCTAATAGAAGCAGACCCCAATTATATGCAACAGTGCAAAGACTACTTTGCCAAGTATCCGCAAGTGAAATATGTAGAGGCAGCCGTGTATGACAAGAAAGGAACGATAGAACTTTGCCGCAAAGCTTCTTCTACCTTTATCAGTTCATTAGACGCGAGTCCTGCGCTTGTAAATGATGGCTATCAAGTTGCTGACGAAGACAAATTCACTGCTCAATCCATCACTTTTGACGAGGTAGATGATGGCCAAATTGATTTGCTAAGCGTAGATATAGAGGGCGCAGAATGGTACGTCATCAAGCACATGACCAGCCGACCTCCAGTCATATCTCTCGAGACTCATGGTAAATACTACGTCAATTCCAAGATCATAGAGATAAGCACTTGGATGGCAAAAAACGACTATCAGATATGGTATAAAGACAGAAGCGATACCGTATATGTGAAGCGGGGTACATTCAGCATTTCCCTAATAGAAAATGTAGGCCTATTATTTACCAATATCAATTTGAGCTTGATAAGGCTTAAAGGCAAATTAAGAGGAAAAGTATAGCTCTCTCCCGTTTATAGTCTACGTTCATGACTTTATTATTGGTACAAACAACCATCCTTATCATAATGCAGTATTGGTACTGAATCTAAACACAAAAAACAATTCTGAGACCATTCCATTTTCGATACACGCTAACTATTGTTTTGAAGCAATTAATGTTCTGCGAGCTCAAAGTCATAAGTCCATAAAAAGTTTTAACTAATTGGTTAAACAATACGCTTCCTGACAATCCATACTATCGGTAGTAAAATAGGTCTGAAAATACTTCTAATGGTACTAATTTTGAATTATTCTGTTGAATAGAATCCTAGTTTTATGAAAAGTATATTTACCAATCTTGTCTTACTATTTTTGACCGTTTCAAGCGTTTTGGCACAGGATGTAACTTCTCATCGCGTTTCTGATCTTCAGAACGAAAGATATGTCATAGAAGGACAAGCTATCATAGAACAGCTTTCTGATGGCACTAGTCGCCTTCGTCTCAGTGAAGATTATGATACAGCGTGGGGGCCTGATGTAAGGATTCTGCTCAACAACTCGGTATCTTCAGCAGGTGCTTTTGAAGTCGTTAATCTCACAGCTATCAATCATTTTAATGGGGCTTTGACCGTAGAGCTACCATCAGGATTTGATATCGAAGAATATAATTTTATCGTATTCTTTTGTGTATCCTTCAATCAGCTTTGGGCTTCAGGCCAGTTTGGAGAAGTCATCGGAAACAGTGGATCTATTTGTAAAGAAAGTTCCACCTTTGGAGTCTCTGGAGCAAGTGTCTATGATATATGTCCAAATGACGGAACTGGTGATGTACTTTCCTTTTCCAATTCAATAAACCTGAATGCAGGCGCGGAGTATGTTTACCTCATTACTGATGAGAATGAAATCGTAATTGATTACACGGATCAAGACTTTTACAATTTTGAAGGAAGTAGCTTATCTAGTAATCGAGTATACGGTATGAATTTCAATGGTAATAGAAATATCCTGATTGGCGAGCATAGACTTGCCTCCAACTCTGATGCTTGCTTTGAGCACTCTAATGCCAATGAATTTTTGACAGTGACAAAAAATAGATGTGAGCCTGACTTCATGTGTGAGGCTACACTTACAGCTACCACAGATTGGGCAAGAAGCGTAGAGATATGTCCTACTGATGGGCAAAATGACATAGTTGAATTGAGAAACAACAAACTCATTGAGGCGGGTGACCACTATGCTTACCTTATCACAGATGCCAATGAAATTCTTCAAAAAGTAGTCCGCACAGGCTTCTACAATTTTGAAGGAAGTACGGAGAGTGAGCAGAGAGTTTATGGGATACACTTTGATGGCATCCTTAATCCAGCTATAGGTCAAAACAGAATGATGACTACAGCTACTGGATGTTTTACCCATTCAGGAAGTGAGTTATTCCTCACGATAAATAAGACAGCCTGTGTGCCCGATTTTACCTGCGCATCTAGTCTAACCGCTACCACGGACTGGGCTACTTCTGTAGATATCTGCCCGAGCGATGGACAAGATGATATCGTCGAACTTAGAAATAATTTATTTATTGATCCGGGAGTGAACTACGCTTATCTCATAACGGACCCACAGGGGATCCTTCAAGAAGTGAGTACTGCAATGACCTTCAACTTCGAAGGCAGTACTGATGAAGAACAACGTGTATATGGTATCCATTATGATGGAACGCTAAATCCACAGATAGGTCAAGATAGAAGAATGACTACTGCCACAGGTTGCTTCGAACACTCTGGTGATAATCTTTTCCTTACTATCAACAAGACTGCTTGCGATGATGCTTATGAGTGTGTAGAGACACTGACGGCTACTCACAATTGGGTAACTAGTATAGACATCTGTGCCAACGATGGGGAGGCGGATGAAATCTTCTTGCAAAACAATTTAATGATTGCACCAGGAGAAAACTACGTATTCTTACTTACCGATGTCAATGAAATCTTGCAAGAGGTGATTACAGATAGTATCTACAACTTTGAAGATACAGGATTAGAAGAGGCACGTATTTATGGCTTGAGCTATGCTGGAGTATTAGATGCGAAGATTGGCGAAAATAGAAAGATGACTTCTGCATCAGAATGTTTTATACATTCTGGGGACAATCTGTTTATTACTATCCACAAAACAGCGGCCTGCAATACTACTTCTACTTTTGATGCCCAGCTAGCCAATCAAATTGATATTTATCCCAACCCTAGTAGCGGAACATTAAACATTGATTACAGTGACCTAGGGATTCAGTTTGAACAGATAAACATCTTTGATATTACGGGTAAGCGGATTCAAGAAGTCAGCCAAGTAAATAATATTTATATAGAAAATCCTGGGATGTATTTGATTCAATTTTCAAATACCGAGGTGACAACCACGAGAAAAATATTGATCCAATAAATTGAATCGGCTTTGGTTAGAATTAATCGAAGCCGTTTTTTTTAGCTCATACATCCTTTATTTAGGGATGTTCAGAAGTAAGAGAAGAACCCCGGCAGAGCTTGCCCCGATTTTTTTCGGATAGGCATCAGGTTTATACAACCTATCAGTATAAGTTTTTGACATATAAGTACTTATCAATAGTATTAAGCCTCTTAGGGTGTTTTTGATAAGTTATATTCTTTGCATACATTTTGATATTTTT
>CAKZVJ010000313.1 GCA_937923345.1 uncultured Saprospiraceae bacterium | reverse complement strand
AAACGTTGCATTAAATTAACCTAAATTATATTATTTGGATTGATATTCAGACGATAAGTCACATAATGACAAGAATTAGATATAATCCTCAATTAAGGCAAGGCGCATGCATCTAGACCATTATTTGGGGCCATACAGCCTCTTGCCACGCCCTTATCCACGCCCAAAGGCTGTACCAGGCTCTCCATTTTACTACAGGGCTTGGAGCAGCGTGCTGCCAACCTCTCCAGCCATCTTTCCTCGTACCTCGTCAAGCTACCTGGAGTGGGGCAGCACCTTGCTTCTCCATTCCCTTCCGTGCCCATTCCGATCCATTGTCCGTTTTTAAAAAAGGTTTTAGGAGTTAGTTTTTCTTCGGAGAAAAATATTAAGTCGAACAAGCTGCTCAAGGAACAAGTTAGCAAAGAAACTTTGGTGACTTGTACAAAAAAGCAAAGACTCAGGTGCACTTTGGTGGTTTCGAACACGTCAAAATGGTCGTTCATAATTCATCACTCATAATTCATAATTAATTTAAAGCTGTTCAAGGAACAAGTCAGCAAAGCCTTCGGTGCCTTGTCCAAGAGAGCAAAGTCTGTGGTGCCTTAGGCGGTAAATCGAACAAGCTGCTCAAGGAACAATTCGTAAAACGAAAACTGACTTTCCGTTTGTTGTACAGTAGAGTTAAAATACTTCAAGACTCTAGAAAAAAATATTGAGATTATGAATGGGTATTTGGGTTGCTTTTTTGAACGTAAATAAGGGTGAAATTATTAAACTAGAATAAATTTCGACCTTTAAACCTGCCCGGCTGAGCCGTTCAGACGGGGATTTAGTGTTGCAAGCGTTAAGAAAAGTCGTCAGAAGGCTTAACTGTTTGAGTCAAACGTACGGCCATACAGTTGAACAAGCATTCCGTTATTACTTACAATTAAGGGTGGAAAAGCATCTATAACGAGTTTTAAGGCTTTAGACTTTTTAGCTTGCATAAGCGTTAAGAATCCCTGCCTGCGTGACGCAGTCAGGCAGGTTTACAGTCGAGAGGTTTTTGGTTCTTTTTTACGGAAAAAAAGAACGTGAAAGAACAGCAATCAAGAATAAAGTACTAGAATAGTTTTATTTGGAAATTACAAACTTGACATGAGTACTACCTAGGAGAAAATTAGTTAATAATGTAATACATCTCCTAAAAAAGTAAATCATGGAGCCTTAGTGATAAATAGGATATTGAAATTTTATCGTAAAGTATGAAGATAGTTATTTACTTTTATCAATACAGGAATATTAATTTTCAGAATTACATCAATGGTAAATATTATGAATCTAAAACCTTTTATAAGCCTCTGTCTACTTTTGTTATCAAGTTATACAGCCTCTTCGCAAGACGTAGAATTAATTGAAAGTTTTGAAGTCGAAATAATACTCAATAAGGACCGATCTATTCAGGTAATAGAAAATATAAAAGTCAAAGCGCTTGGAAGAAAGATCAAAAGAGGTATTACGCGCAGTTTGCCTACCTATCGGAAAATCGATGGACAAAAATTCAATACCAAGTACAAGAACGTTCAAATACTTAGAGATGGTCAAAGAGAACCATTTACAAAAAAAAGAATCAATGCAGATGAAGTATATTATATAGGAGAACCAGATGTATTTCTAGAACCAGGGTCGTATAATTATACGCTAAGTTACAAAGTACCTAATCAGATCATGGTGGAATCTAACGGAATACAATTGCGATGGAATGCCATCGGAAACGATGTTATATTTAGGTCCAAGAAAGCTAATATAACTGTAAGTGCTAGTGAAGAAATCGGGCTACAAGATGCAAAAATGTATCTCGGCGCGTATGGGTCTGGCGAAAATCAAAGTAGAGTGCAAACCATAGAAGAGGACGATAAAATAATATTCTCTATTCCAGAGGGTTTACGCCCAAACGAAGCAGCCACTGTAGAGTTAAATCTAGAACAGGGATCTGTAGCCGCACCCACTTTTTTTGAAAAGAAAAGTTCTTTGCTGACACTTGCTTTAGGAGGCCTAGCGATGCTGTTTTATTTTTTTATTACGTGGTTAAAATATGGAAGAGACCCCAAGCCAGACCCCTCCGCATTATTATACGATACACCGCAAAATTTATCGCCTGCATCTATCAACTATATTGATAGAGAAAAATATACCAATCGGGCCTTGACCAGTTCTATAATTGCACTTGCCATAAAGGGCTACATCAAGATTATCAAAGAAGGCAAATCGGGCCTTTTCAATAAAGAGATATATACAATAGAGAAATTGAAAAACTGGACATCTGATCTTCCTCCAGAACAGACAAGGCTATTGCAAAATCTATTCATCAATAATCAAATCATTTATTTAGATGGGGATTACAATCCAGTAGTCAGAGATGCCATAAGTGATCATATGCAAGCCGTGTATACCCAGCATAAAGCGTTTGTTAAAGAAGGGAGCAATCTCAAGTTTGTCCTGCTGCCAGTCTTGATTTTAGTCGTGGTGCTGATCGCTTCCAGCATATTGGCCAATACGATTGAGATCAACAGTTACCCCTATTTCAACAATCTTGCTTGGTTTATTCCACTTAGTTTAATTGGTATACTTATCTACAGATATTTAATTATTCAGCCTACTGTAGAAAAAGTAAATCTGCAAGAAGAGATCACCTCCTTCAA
>CAKZVJ010000312.1 GCA_937923345.1 uncultured Saprospiraceae bacterium | reverse complement strand
CTCCGCTTATTGTACGCGTCTAGCACAGCATTCATAATTTATAATTCACCATTTATAATTATTTAAAAAGGGCGCTTTTTCCGGTGATCCGCTTGTATTCACAGAGCTAGACTCCTATTCAGAGTGTGCCGAGCGATGTATTCACTCATCCGTTCATCCACCGCTAGTCACCTCTTCATGAGTCGTCCAGCACTGCTCATATCACTACTCCCCGGAGCGCAAAAAAGAGTTAAAAATAAAGGGATTTACCAAGTGTGAGGTCACGTATGTATTACGCGTCTAGCGTAGCATTTATAATTTATAATTCACCATTTATAATTATTCCCATCATTTATAATTGTTTTAGTGCAATAAAAAAAGCCACCTATTTCTAGATGGCTTTTGATTATATCTTTTGCGAACGCAGCTTATTTGTATACACTTGACTTCTTAAACTTCTTGCATAAGAGGTAGTAAAAAATTGCTCTATATTTGTTGCGATTGCTCTTACCCATTTCTGCACAAACTTCTTTTATGGCATCGTCCAATTTTGAAGAATCTTTCAATCCTAATTTTTTAATAAGGTAGTTTTTCTTTACTCGATCCAATTCTTTAGGGTCGCCGCATGATACTGAACTAGCATCTTTATTATAGATAGAAGGACCACAACCTTTGGCTACTTTCTCAAATAATTTTGCGTCATATTTGATGCCAATCTTGTCCATTGACTTTTGGTACTTTGCGACTTCTTCTTGAAACCTACTCATAGTGTATAATTTTTAGATTGTTTAATAATCGAGCCCATTTGGAAAAGGGATATATTCTTTAAAATGGATTCATAATTCAAACAAATATATTCAAACAAATTTAAATATAAGCGAAAAATGAAAAAAACTATTCTTCTAAAGTTCTGCTATTGTCTTGATTTTGTGGGCGGTACTTATTAGGAAAGGCATCTTGGTCTAGTGGGAGGATCCAGTCCCATTGTTTTGTCCAAGACCATTTCTCTTGAGCGAGGTCTGTATACTTGTTGGTAAAGGTTTGATAATTTCTGCCATTGAGTTTTACTTTGAAATGAGGGTAAACGGCTACCGAATCAGTTTGCCACTCTTCTTTATATGTATCGCGAAGATAGTGTGCGACAAAGAGAATCATGTCGGGATGGGATTTGTACTTCTTGTTTTGACGTTTACTTAGGAAAGAAGATGCATACACTTTCTTTTCTTGAGCATTACTAAGATTCTTAACCATGAAATAACCACTACCTTGCTTACCTCGGAGCATCATGCGCCAAGAATACCTGTGCCCTTCTTCTGTCCATGCCACATCGCCTTCATACAAATGATGTCTGAGAGGAATAAGGAGTTGGATGGTGCAAAAGAGCATGATTATGAGCCCAGTCAATGTAGGTGTTTTTGCTGTATAGCTGGTATCGTGAGTAGCAATGTGGTCTCTCAAAAAAGTCAAATACTTAGTATTCCACTTTTGTATGGCTTTTATTTTTAGCCTACCATAGTCGATCATTCTTCGTGGAAAGTCATTTGGAAAGAAAAGCGCTGTAAACGCTATCGACAACCACGGAAAGATGCCAATCTGAAAAACCATAGTGTTGGAAATATGGAAAAAGCAGCAAATTATAAATGCCGGAATCCTGGTTTTTTTAAATAACATGAAGGGTATGATGAAGAGGTCGTGCAGTATACCTCCATAGCTCATAAGCCATGCTACCCATTCCTGTTCTAACAAAGGGCCAATAATAAAATAGTCTTTTTTATAAGGTAGCCAGATTCTTAGCGGTAGCGCGCGCATCCAGTCTGCATTTAATTTTGCGATTCCTCCAAATACATATACCGTAGTCATTAGAAATTTGAGTAGCCAAATAGGCCAATGGGGGATGCTGTTGGCATAGATGCTAGGCTTTGATTTGAGATCTAGTGAAAAAGCTCTATTGGCAGGTACGAAAATCATGAGGTAGCTCAGTACACAGAATAAGTATCCATGATTTAGATAATTGCATTTTTCTAAGAAGAAAATATAGCTGAAACCAATGGCAAATATAGTGGCTGATAATCTGTACCATTTTCCTAGAGTAACCCCCAGAGCTGCTATGGCAGTTATCCAAAAGGCAATACTCAGCCAAGGATCAGGCATGCTTTTCACCCAAAGAAAGCCGTAGTATTTGATTTGTAGATTTTCTGGATTAAACGTGTCATTTATGAGGTGGTAGTGTATCCAGACACCAACAACATCAAGAAAGCCTAATGTGCCAAACACAATGCGAAAGAAAATTAATGGGGCTATGTCTATTTGGCGAAATAAGAATTTGAAGGGCATTCATTTTTGTTTAGCAAAAGCAAAGGTAGTGCGGTTAGCTGATTTATAAAGGAAAACGCACATGTTTTAGCTTGCAAGTCGTCGGGAATGAACTTAGAATCACTGTAAAACACTAGTAGAAGCGAGGGCAGCTGATAGCATAATCTACAGGTAACTAGCTAATTACTTGGCTAGGCTACATAATCTATCGGCTATTAATACAGGTTTTGGAAGTGATTTGCATAGTAAAAGAGGGGTAAAATAAACTTTGTGGATAAATTCTGTAATCAAATTAATGATTAAGTGCAGTATTTGTGAATTTATTTTGATTTAATGAAACAAAATGTTGCATCGTATGGTTATAGCTTATATATTTGTCATCATAATGAGTATAAGATAAGCGTATGAATTACACAGCAGCTAAAAAATCGATCCAAGTGTTAGTAAGTAAGAAAGGGACGAAGGTAGTTATCGCCTCTCATCTTCATCAAGCTTTGGGAATCCCTATGTTTAAGTTCAATCGAAACGTGTCAAAATGGATAAAAGATGTATACGCTTTTGAGGACGATATCAGAATGCCCAAGGAATTTAAGGATTATGGAGAGCGTAAGTTTGAATTTGGAAAGCAGAAGGACTACTACTTGTCTCTAGAGTTGGCGCGCCTAATATGTCTGCAGGTGGATGCAGATAGTAAGGTGAAGCTGGCGCTGGCGAAGCATTTGGCCACTATTGAGTATTCGAATGGCACGATTCCATTGTTTTCGCAAAGACGTGCAAAGACGCCAAGACGGATTAAGAAAAAAATGAATATTAGCAGCCACAAAAGCAATGGAGTGCAACTAGGATTATGGTAATTTTCTTAGTTTTGCTTTAGATCTTAGTTTGCAGAAGATCAACAATAAAAATATAGCTTAACCCAATTCATCAAACTATGCATATGTAAGCCTAGTATTGCGGTTTGCATGGTGTTAGACATTTTGATTTTGCAGTTTGGTTTGCATGTTTTCTAATGTCCAAATTATTTTGTTGTAGTCCCTATTCTATTGCTATTTCTATTAGTGATAACGGATTTTTACGCAACTCAATTAAGTTTAAATAAGATATGGCTCAGGTTACTTACACAGAAGACAATATACGCTCGCTCGATTGGAAAGAACATATCCGTCTGCGGCCTGGTATGTACATCGGGAAGTTAGGAGATGGTTCTTCTCATGATGATGGTATCTACATCTTGATCAAAGAAGTTATCGATAACTCTATCGATGAATTTGTGATGGGCTACGGAAAAATCATTGATCTAGAAATCAAAGACGGGGTAGTCGAGATACGAGATTATGGTCGAGGCATTCCACTAGGTAAGGTAGTAGACTGTGTCTCCAAGATAAATACCGGAGGGAAATATGACAGCAAGGCTTTTAAGAAGTCTGTTGGTCTAAATGGTGTGGGTACCAAAGCGGTAAACGCGCTTTCTGAATATTTCAAAGTGGAAGCGTTTAGAGAGAAGAAACAGAAGCGTGTTGAATTTGAGTACGGAGAAATCTTGAAAGATCACAAGGTGTCTAAAACTAGTGAGGGAAATGGAACTAGAATAACCTTCCAGCCAGATGCTACAATATTTAAAAAGTATAAGTTTAGGGCGGAGCATGTGGAGCAGCAGTTATGGAACTATGCTTACCTCAATGCAGGACTAAAGATAAAATACAACAAAAAGACCATTACTTCTAAGAATGGTCTATTGGATATGTTGACAAACCGCACCAATGTGGAGCAAATCATCTATCCTATCATACATTTGTCTGGACCAGATATAGAAATAGCGGTTACACACCGTACGCAATATGGAGAACAGTACTACAGCTTTGTGAATGGCCAAAATACAACACAAGGGGGTACACATCTCGCTGCCTTCAAGGAGTCATTTGCCTCTACTGTGCAGAAGTTCTTTGAAACGAATCGGAAGAAAAAGTTTGATGCCAGAGATATTCGCTCCTCCATCGTTGCAGCCATATCCGTAAAAGTAGAAGAACCTGTATTTGAGTCTCAAACCAAAACTAAACTGGGTTCTCTAAATATAGGGCCGGATGGAGTTTCTGTAAGGAAATTTGTAAATGACTTTTTGTCTAAAAACTTAGACAACTTTTTACATAAAAATCCGAAGGTAGCAGATGCATACGAAAAGAAAATTCTGCAATCTGAAAGAGAAAGAAAAGAAATAGCAGGTATCAAGAAGCAAGCTAATCAGCGCGCAAAGAAAGCCAATTTGCATAATAAAAAGCTAAGAGATTGTAGACTTCACTTTAATGATACCAAGAAAACAAGTGAGGAGAATAAATTGGCTTCTACTATTTTTATCACAGAGGGAGATTCTGCCTCTGGCTCGATTACAAAGGCTAGAAATGTGCAAACACAAGCGGTGTTTAGTTTGAGAGGAAAGCCACTTAATTGTTTTGGCCTAACTAAAAAGGTAGTGTATACCAATGAGGAATTTAATCTCTTACAACATGCTTTGAATATTGAAGATGGCTTGGAGGGCTTAAGATATAATAGAGTAGTAATCGCAACAGATGCCGATGTAGATGGAATGCACATTCGATTGTTGTTGTTGACTTTCTTTTTGCGATTCTTCCCAGAACTGGTAGAGAAGCAGCACTTGTACATTTTTGAAACACCTCTTTTCAGAGTGAGGGATAAGAAGCAAACTTTTTATTGCTACAGTGAAGCTGAAAAACAAGATGCCATCAAGAATTTGAGAGGGAAAGCAGAGATTACTAGGTTTAAGGGGCTAGGTGAGATTTCTCCATCTGAGTTCGGGGCCTTTATTGATGAAAATATCAAGTTGGAGCCTGTATTACTCAGTGAAGATATGGACATTGATAAGTTGTTGATGTACTATATGGGCAAAAATACCCCAGAGCGCCAAAAATTCATCATTGAGAATTTGAAAATCGAGGTTGATGAAGCTTCTGAAGCGCTAAAAAAAGATAATGAAAAGAGTACGGTTTTAGAAGAAGAGGCCGTGCTTGCAGAATAATTTTTGCATTTAATTTTTATTCGAGGAGAATGGGCTTTTGGCCTTTTCTCCTTTTTTGTACAAGTGTTTCTTTAGATAATGCTCCTGACTTTTTGGCCGATAATAGCAGCAGATTATCTCAAAAATGGACATATCTGCCACAAAATAGGATATATTCTCTCATGGTACACAATTCGATACAGTAGTAGTGGGATTATAAATCTGGCGTTAACCGTCAAAATGACGTTTTGGGGTTCTTGTTAACCCAATAGTACCTATCTTTATAGACAAACAAGATCTGATCAATTTTTGAAGCACAAATAATTGATCATTTTAGAAATAGTAAGTGTGCTTACTTGATAAAGAACGAAGAGAAAATATGTTTGAACAATTCTTTTACCCTCAAAAAATAGATTCAGATTCAGATTTCATGCCGATGATATCTATTGATGAAGAAGAGGAACCCAATGAAACTGAAATATTTGCAGAGGAACTACCTGTTCTAGCACTTAAAAATACAGTCCTATTTCCTAGTATCATTATTCCTATCACGGTCGGTAGAGATAAATCTATCAAAGCCATCAATGAGGCTTATGATACTGGGAGGATGATTGCTGTACTTTCTCAGAAGGATAGTAAGGTGGAAACTCCAAAAGCAGGGGATCTTTTTCAAAAAGGGACTATAGCTAGGATAGTAAAGTTGCTCAGAATGCCTGATGGAACCATCACGGCGATCCTGCAAGGAAGAACGAGGTTTGAATTGACGGAGATGATTGAGGAGCATCCGATATTAAGAGGAAAGATAGAGGTACTTAAAAATACAGAGGTCAAGGACAAGCTCCGATTTCAAGCATTGGTAGAGTCTATAAAGGATCTTGCGAAGCAGATTATTGAGTTATCACCTAATATTCCATCCGAAGCAGTTGGTATGTTGAGTAACATCAAGAGTGATAATTTTTTGCTAAATTTTATTGCCTCTAATCTAGCAGCGGAGACGCATATCAAACAAGACGTTTTAGAAATAAATGATCTGAATAAAAAGGCAGAGTATATCTTGGAGCTGATGGATAATGAGCTACAACTACTCGAACTGAAAGATCAAATCGAGAGCAAGGTCAGAACGGATATAGAGAAGCAACAAAGGGACTTCTTTCTCAATCAGCAGCTAAAAACGATACAAGAAGAGCTAGGGCAAAATCCTCATGGTCAAGAATTGACGGAGCTCAAAGCGAGAGCAGAAGAAAAAGTGTGGCCGATAACGGTGAAGGAAGCCTTTGAAAAAGAAATCAACAAGGCTTCTCGGATAAATCCGCAAGTTGCAGAGTACTCGGTTATTCTCAATTATCTAGAATTGCTTTTAGAATTACCATGGCAGGATTATACGGAAGATAATTTTGACCTGAAAAATGTCAAAAAAGTCTTGGATAAGGATCACTGTGGATTAGAGAAAGTGAAAGAAAGAATCCTAGAGCATCTAGCAGTGCTGAAACTGAAAGGAGATATGAAGGCGCCCATCATTTGTTTGGTAGGCCCTCCAGGCGTAGGTAAGACTTCACTAGGCAAATCAATCGCTAACGCCTTGAAGCGGAAGTTTATCAGAATGTCACTAGGAGGCTTGCATGATGAATCAGAAATAAGAGGACATCGTAAGACCTACATCGGTGCCATGCCGGGTCGTATCATTCAATCCATCAAAAAGGTAAAGTCTTCCAATCCCGTTTTCATCTTAGATGAGATAGACAAGGTTGGGAAAGATTTTAGAGGAGACCCTTCCTCTGCGCTTTTGGAAGTACTGGATCCAGAACAGAATGCTACCTTCCAAGATAACTATCTAGACCTAGAGTATGATCTGTCCAAGGTGATGTTTATCGCTACGGCAAATAGTCTAAATACTATTCAACCTGCCTTGAGGGATAGAATGGAAATTATTCAGGTACAGGGGTACTCACAGGAGGAGAAATTGGATATTGCTAAAAAACACTTGATACCAAAGCAAAGAAATGCGCATGGTCTAAAGACTAAAGATATCAAGCTGAAAGATCCAGCTATCAAAACTATAATTAAAAATTATACGCGCGAGTCTGGGGTCAGATCTCTAGATAGAGCAGTTGCTTCTGTGATGAGGCAAATTGCCAAAAAAGTGGCGATGGAGGAATCTTATGAAGCCAATCTGGATAGTGAGGCGGTGAGTAAGATCTTGGGAGTCAAGAAGTATGGTAAGGAAAAGTACAATGTAGCTAAGACGCCTGGGGTCGCTGTAGGCTTAGCATGGACCAGTGTCGGTGGCGATATATTATTTATAGAGGCGATCACTAGCGAAGGGAAAGGAAAGTTGACCTTAACAGGAAATCTGGGCGCAGTAATGAAGGAATCCGCTACTACAGCTTTGAGTTATCTAAAGGCGAATGCTAAAACTTTAGGTATAGACGGATCGTTATTCAAGCAGAAAGATATTCATATTCACGTTCCAGAAGGGGCTATTCCGAAAGATGGACCCTCAGCAGGAATCACTATGATCAGTGCTTTGGCATCTGCTCTTTTACAAAAACCAGTCAAGCCCTATTTGGCTATGACGGGAGAGATCACTTTGAGAGGTAAGGTTTTGCCAGTAGGAGGAATCAAAGAAAAGATATTAGCTAGCAAAAGAGCTGGCATCAAAGAAGTGATTCTTTGTAAAGAGAATGAGAAGCATATAGATGAAATAAAGTCTGTATATACAAAAGGATTGAAGTTTCATTTTGTGGAGGATATGCGTTCAGTACTCAAAATTGCTATTGGGATATAAAACATAGGCGTATTTCGAAAATTTAAATAAGCCTAAAAATTCCTGTCCAAAATAGCCTGTTTGATAAAGTACTGGTAGATAGGCCAACTATTGCTCCGAAATTTTGTACTTTAGAAAAGAAATAATAGAACTATGCATAGGTTATTTGTATTAAGCTGTATTGTAATATTTGGAAGCACCTTCATAAATGCACAAGATGGGGCTATTGATTCTACGCTTGTACAATTTTCAGGTATGATATTAGATGGCAGCGATGATAATTTATACCCTATACCTTATGCTAATGTCCTGATTAGGGATGAGGCGAGAGGTACCTTTTCTGATTTTAATGGTTTCTTTTCTGTGGTCGCTAAGAAAGGAGATAAGATTACTTTTTCTGCTATTGGATATCGAGATGTTGATTTTATCATTCCAGATACCTTGGCGGAAAGTCGCTACTCCATAGTACAACTTATGAGTCAAGACACGATAAATCTACCAGAAACAGTAGTATTTCCATGGCCTAGTAGAGATCATTTCAAATTGGAGTTTTTAGCAATGGATGTGTCTAGTGAGCTACAAGAAAAAGCTATCGAAAACATCGCCGAGCGAAGCCTCCGAAGGTTGAGGGAAATCGTACCCGCGGATGGGAACGAAAATGCGGATTATTATCTAAGAAAGGAGGCGCAATCTTATTACTACTTAGGTCAGACACCGCCTATGAACATCTTCAGTCCTATCGCATGGGGCCAGTTTTTTGAATCTTGGAAGAATGGAGATTTTAAGAAAAAGGACAAGGATAAGTAGACGTGTATAAGTTTTTAAAGTCGGTTAATTTCTAGTGCCCAATTTTCTTGCCCTTGCTCATGCTCTGTGAGAAACATTTCATTGCTTGTAAATCGTTCGTTATAATTTCCCCGTTTTGTAAGGGAATTTCCTTGAAAAGGAGGTGATTCTTGAATTCAAATTGTCATGATTTTTAAAAGAAAATCCCGCCAATTTGGATTTTACCCTTTTGCTTACTTGGGGCTGCTACTCCAAGCTATTAACATGTTGCCCCTCTGGGGCTCTTCTACTTACTTCTAAGTATCCCTATCTCGCAATGCATTTATAATTTATAATTCACAATTTATAATTCTCTTCGCATGAGGGATCGACAGGGTGCCTCTTTTTTTAGAGGCAGTCCCGATATTTTTCTATCGGGACGGGAACGAAGTGTACCCCGAAAGAGCGCGACCCTATTCGACACTTTTCGGTGGAGAAGAGGGGCATGCCCAAAGCATTATCATGTAAACAATCAAGATAAAGTCAATTTTCTTCGATATAGGGCTAATCCATGACTGAATATCCATATATCACCGCTATTGATAGCCTTTTTACTTAAATTTGGCACCTTAACAAAGAATAAAGCGATACGGTAAATGAAAGTAGCGGAATATTTTGAGAAGGCAAATGGGCAAACTTTAATATCATTTGAGGTATTGCCGCCTTTGAAGGGTGGTGGTATGAAGGCGATTTTTGACACGCTAGACCCCTTGATGGAATTTAAGCCCCCATTCGTGGATGTGACTTATCATAGAGAGGAGTTTATATACAACAAAAGGGAGAGTGGCTACTACGAAAAGACGGCCATCCGAAAGCGTCCAGGTACGGTAGGTATCTGTGCGTCTATCATGCATAGGTATGGAGTGGATGCGGTGCCGCACTTGATCTGTGGTGGATTTACGAAGGAAGAGACGGAGAATGTGTTGATCGATCTGAATTTTCTCAATATTCAAAACGTGCTCTGCTTGAGAGGAGATGCGCGTAAGTTCGAAACGAAATTTGTGCCGCAAGCTGGGGGACACAATTATGCTTTGGATCTAGTAGGCCAGGTGCAAGGTATGAATAAAGGCTTGTATCTGGATACCAATATAAAGGATGGAGAGAAGACGGATTTTTGTATTGGTATAGCAGGCTATCCAGAGAAGCACTTTGAGTCTCCAAACATGGATTTGGATCTTGGATTCACGAAACAAAAAATAGAAGCGGGAGCAAATTATATCGTAACACAAATGTTTTTTGATAACAAAAAATATTTTGAGTACGTAGAGCTTTGTCGTAAGAATGGTATCACGGTGCCTATTGTACCAGGCTTGAAACCGCTGACCAAACTGTACCAACTCAATTCAATCCCAAGAATGTTCTACATCAATTTGCCGCATGACTTGGTAGATGCAATTACCAAAGCAAAGACAAAGGAAGCAATCAAGGAGGTAGGCATAGAATGGTGCATCCAGCAATCTAAAGAACTAAAAGCAGCAGGGGTGCCTTGTCTGCACTATTATACAATGGGAGATACTGCTACCATAAAGAGAATTGTAGAAGCGGTATACTAAATGAATGATTCGACTGTTGGATATCAGAGATTTAAAATTATTTACGAATCATTGCTAAATCAAACATCATGCGAAAAACATATCTTCTTGCCCTTTGCTTAACATGTTTAGGTTTTGGCTTGACTGCACAAACAATCAATCCAGATGATTTTTTTCCCAATGACTTAGGAGAGCATTTTATGCCTCATCATACTATTGTAGGTTATTTTGAAGCAGTCGGAGAAAAAAGTAATCAGGCTCAGTTTGCAAAGTACGGCGAGACTTATGAAGGGCGCGACTTGGTCTATATGGTGATTTCTTCTCCAGAGAATATGAAAGATATAGAGACTATCCGCCAGGCAAATCTGGATATCACCAATGGCAAGAATAGCAGTGTTGAAAATTCTAAAGCGATTGTATGGCTGAGTTTTGGAGTGCATGGAAATGAAGCGGGTGCTACCAATAGTTCTATTGCCACCTTGTATGAACTCACAGATCCAAATAATACAGAGGTGCAATCTTGGTTGGAAAACACAATTGTAATCATCGATCCTTGCCTAAATCCAGATGGTTATGATAGATATGTCCAATGGAATAGAGGAGTGGGAAATAGAGAACCTAATCCACATATAGAAACGAGAGAGCACCATGAGCCATGGCCAAGTGGAAGAGTCAATCATTATCAGTTTGATTTGAATAGAGATTGGGCTTGGGCGACTCAAGTGGAAACGCAACAACGTTTGAAAATCTATAATCAGTGGTTGCCACATATCCATGCGGATGTACATGAGCAAGGGCACAACGATCATTACTATTTTGCTCCAGCGGCTAAGCCGTATCATGATTATATTACGGATTGGCAAGGAGATTTTCAAACGGAAATCGGAAAGAATCACACCAAGTATTTTGATCAAGAAGGTTGGCTCTATTTCACTAGAGAGGTTTTTGATTTGCTCTACCCAAGTTATGGTGATACCTATCCTACCTTTAGGGGAGCAGTAGGGATGACCTATGAGCAAGCCGGGCACGGTATGTCTGGGCGTGCTATCCTGATGAATAATGGAGATACGCTCATGTTGTCAGATAGAATATTGCATCATAAAACGGCGGCACTATCTACAGTGGAAGTTACGAGTAGAGAGAAGGATAGAGTGGTGGATAATTTTATTCAATACTACCAAAGTAAAGCGGGTGCTCCAGGCGGGAATTATAAGTCATTTGTGTTGAAAAATGACGAGGCCTCTAAAAATAAAATTCACCAACTCACGAAAATGTTAGATGTCCACGGCATAGCCTACGGATATGCGGGCGTGAAATCTACGGTGAACGGGTTCGATTATCAAAAAATGAAAAACGGATCTGTGAATATAGATGAAGATGATTTGGTGATCAACACCAATCAATCGATGTCCACTTTGATAGAGGTTTTGTTTGAACCTAGGACCGTGGTCACAGATTCGCTAACCTATGACATCACTGCTTGGTCTTTGCCTTATGCGTATGGACTAGAAGGAGTAGCAAATAAGCAAACGATGAACTACAAGGAAGAGTATGTATACAAGACAGCAATGCCTACAGAGAATGATGTTGCGGAAAAGAAACCGTATGCGTTTATGATCCCATGGAATTCTGTATCAAGTGCGAAATTGTTAAGTGATATCTTGCAAGCTGGGGTGACAGTACGATCTGCTTGGAAGCCGTTTGAAATAGAAGGGAGAAAAATGGCTAGAGGAACACTTGTCGTAACACAGGGAGATAATGAGTTTGTAGATTTTAGAGCGAAAGTGAAAGCGATTGCCGCTAAGCATGAGATGGAATTATTTCCAGCCTATACTGGTTTTGTGAATAACGGAAGTGATTTTGGTTCGGGAAATGTAAAGCTGGTCAAAGCCTCAAAAGTAGCTTTAGTGAATAGCGAATCGGTGAATCAAAACGCTTATGGACACCTATGGCACTTTTTTGAACAAGAATTGAATTATCCTATATCAAATGTATCTGTCGAAAATCTTAAATATGGTGATTTAAGTAGATATGATGTCATCATATTGCCGAATGGCTACTACCAAGCTTTGCCTACAGCGGAGATAGATGCTTGGGTAAAAGCAGGAGGAAAGCTTATTGCGATTGAAAACGCCATAAATGCAATAGATAAGATGGACAAAATTGGATTGAAAGTTAAAAAGAGCGACAAAAAAATGACCGATAGTATGGCTAGTCGTCTAAAGGTATATGGACAAGAGGAGCGGTCAGGCCTATCTCGGCATTTGCCAGGAGCTATTGTTAAGTTGCATGTTGATCAAACACATCCTCTTGGTTTCGGAATGGGAGATACTTATTTCACTATGAAGACGAATCGTACGGCCTACGAATATTTAGAAAATGGCTGGAACGTGGGATACCTAAAGAACAAGGTCGAATCTTCAGGATTCATCGGCCATAAAGTAAAATCAGATTTAGTAGAATCTGTTTGTATCGGTACTATAAATCGAGGAAGAGGGCAAATTGTCATGCTTACGGACAATCCAGTATATCGAGGATTTTGGAAGCAAGGCGGGTTCCTATTAAGCAATGCGGTTTTTATACTTAATTAATAGTAGTTTGAGGCTTTTTTAAATTGCCCTAAGCCAATTTTATTAAAGTATATTTTAAATTAATTTGACCCAATCACCATAATATTAGTTCACTTTTTATCTCGTGGACCAAAACCCAAATGACCCTATCGGCAAAGAGAATTTATTCTCGATGCTAACTTTGCTGTTTACTAACTGTTATTGAAACCAGCTAAATATTCGTGCTTAGGTACTTGTTAATAAATATCTTATGCTATATAGCCGTTGGGCTTGATGCGCAATTGTCACTTGGACATAGTCAAGGTGTGCAGCCTTTGCACAAGTTGGGAGTGGAAGCTATGCCCACTATAAATAATAAGAGCCTGCTAGAAAATGAACTATACAATCATCAAAATGGTAGGCCCGTTCATTTCGCACATCCCTTTGATGTGGATATCAACCCTAGCCAATCTGGACATTGGGAGTATTTAAATGACTCCGCTATCTGGAGAATAGTAATAGAGAGTCCAACTGCACATTCTGTTAATCTGGGTTTCTCAGAATTTTATCTACCGCAGGGAGGAGCATTATTCATCTACGATTTTTACGCCAAGATGAAGACGAACGCGTTTACTCCTGCGGATAATGAAGAACATGAACAGCTATGGACACCGATCATCGCTAGCGACAAAATTGTAATCGAAGTCAATATCCCAAAGGATAAGATAGAGGAATTGAAATTGCAGTTGTCTTATGTGAATCATGACTTCCTAGATATCCAAAAATCATCTACTGGTAGTTGCCACATAGATGTAAACTGTGCTGCCGAAAATGGCTATCCCGAGATAGGAGCCTTTCGAAATCAAATCCGTTCAGTAGGGTTATTTACCTTATCTGGGACTTCTGTATGTTCTGGATTTTTGGTAAACAATACTAGACAAGATTGTACCCCTTATTTTATGACAGCTTTTCATTGCAATCTCAATCAAAGCAATGCGCCCTCTATAGTTACGTATTGGAATTATGAAAATAGTACCTGTAGAACGCCGGGGTCGATCGCAAGTGCGGAGGCTGGGGATGGCAGATTTGAGTCCTTCAACTCTGGAGCTACATGGCGTGCAGGTTGGCGAGATAGTGATTTTGTGTTAGTAGAGTTTGATGATGAGGTGCCCCAAGCCGCCAAAGCATATTTTGCAGGCTGGGACATTAATAACAATCCACCAGACAGAGCGGTTATGATACACCATCCCAATCTAGAAGAGAAGCGTATCAGCTTTGCCGAGGCTAATCTTTTTACTGGGATTTGGGGCTTAGAAACTGCGCCTATACCCAATGGCAATCATTTGGTATTAGACCATTGGGATCAAGGCTCTACTGAAGAAGGTTCTTCTGGAGCACCACTCTTCAATAGACAGGGATTAGTAGTTGGTCAATTGCACGGTGGATTGGCAAGTTGTGAAAACCAAGAATACGACGCCTTTGGAAGACTATTTTCTTCTTGGACAGGAGGTGGGACGCCCAGCACTAGACTCAAAGATTGGCTAGATCCTGATGGGACAGGTAGAGTGCAACTGCCAGGAAAGAACTGCATTTTTGACATTAGCCTGTCTGAGAATAACATTAGTAAATGCGCATCGGAGGGTTTCTTTTCCATTGATATCCAGGTAGATGATTCCTTTTTGGGACAGGTGGAGATGACCTTTGAAGGATTGCCCAATGGAGCAAGTGCTTTTTACTCCGAGAGTAATGTCTTTGCTGGTCAGGTAACAACCTTAACCGTAGCCAATTTAAATAATTTGGCAGCTGGAGAATATGTCCTAGATATTGTCGCGGACAATGGTCAAAACAGAGCACAAAAGAGATTGTTGTTTGATATCACAACACAGGGCCCAAGCCAAACTGTTTTGTTGTCTCCAGAATTGAAAGAGGCTGTTAATATACAAGATGTCACTTTTGAATGGATGCAACAAACGATTGCAACAAACTATGAATTCCAGATTTCAGAGAATGAAAACCTATTTCCATTACTTTTAGAAGAGACAACTAGCGAGGCCAACTTAAGTTTGAATATTACTTTGACCGCCAATCAAAATTATTACTGGAGAGTAAGGGCGCTAAATACATGTGCTCCTTCCCCTTGGTCTCCTATCTTTGTTTTCAATACGGTAGACTTGGCTTGTGTAGTGCTATCCAATACAGAAACACAAATCATAGACATCTCAGAGCCGAGTATACTTTGTTCGAATATACAAAATGATTCAAGAGGTCTCGTCCAAGGTATCGTGGTAAAAAATATATTTGGAGAGCATGACTTTGTCAGCGACTTAAAGTTCACGCTCCAAAGCCCATCGGGCACTGAAGTCTTGTTGATGAATAGAAAATGCTCTTCCTATAAAGACTTTAATCTTGGTTTTTCTGATACAGGAACTTCTGAGATAATATGCCCTCCTACTAACGGCTCATTGTATAAGTCTGAACAACTACTAGCCAACTTTATTGGTGAATCCGCGCAAGGAGAATGGACGCTCAAGGTAGAAGATGTAAACAAATTTGACGGAGGAGTATTGCAAGGGTGGACCATAGAGATATGTACAAATCCGAGTATTGACTTTAGCATCAGTATCGAAGAGGATAGTATAGAGATTTGTGCCAACGAATCCATATCGATTCCTTTTCAATTAGGTTCAGGGTATGATACCTCTACAGATATTGTATTGGAGACCAACCATGATTCTATTTGTTCTATACTATATGTGGATGGTCAGGGTATCTTAAATATAAACTCTAATGAACAGGCAAGTGCTGGAACCTATACCATAAGGGTACAAGTGAATGACGAATCTGGAAATTCTTCCACTCTTGAAGTATTTGTAAATATCATTGGTGTGCCATCAGAAATCAACTTATTGCTCCCGCTGAACAATGCTCAGCAAGTCGACCTGAATCCAAATTTCTCTTGGGATATAACTGAATTTGCTGATACTTATGATTTAGCATTAGCGCGTGATTTTTCCTTTACAGACTTAATCTTCAGTACCACCCTGATGGAAAATGTGCTTACCCTAAATGAATCCCTAGCACCTGGTCAGGAGTATTATTGGAGGGTGAGCGCTCAAAACAGCTGTGGTGTAGCGCTTAGTCCAAGCAGCACTTTTACCACAGAAAATACAAATTCGGCTAGTACCCTTTTATCGGAATCGATTGAAGTATATCCCAATCCTAGTGATCAGATACTGAACGTGTTATTGCCGACTACGCTTTCTGCACAGAGGGTAGATATTTCTATTTCTACTATTGATGGTCAACAGGTCATGTCTCGGAATGACCTTTCTACTGCCGGGCATGTTACCTTGGATGTGCAAGCTGTACCTGCGGGTATGTATATTCTTTCTGTACGGGTAGGGGGGGAGACTTTCTTTAGTAAGGTGGTGGTGCAGTAGTGGAGGCTATTCGTAAAATGTACCTTTTCGGATTTATTAGTCTTTTTTGGTGATTGTTCGCGCACTTACTTAGGTAACGCAATACATTACATTTTTAATTAGGTATATAGCGTGCAAATCTTGATAGCTGTTCTTTCACGTTCTTTTTTCCCGTAAAAAAGAACCAAAAACCCCGACTGTAAACCTGCCTGACTGCGTCACGCAGGCAGGGATTCTTAACGCTTACGCAAGCTAAAAAGTCTAAAGCCTTAAAACTCGTTATAGGTGCTTTTGCACCCATAATTGTAAGTAATAACGGAGTGTTTGTTCATTTGTATGGCCGTACGTTTGACTCAGACAGTTAAGCCTTCTGACGACTTTTCTTAACGCTTACGACACTAAATCTTTCAAGGTCGAAATCTATTCTAGTTTAATGATCCTTGTATTTTAAGAGTTTCTTTATCCTAGTTTAAAAGTACTAATTCCTAATCAAGAACACTGGCAGTTAGCACAGTCACCCAGAGAGAAATCGCCGTAAGCGGTTTTAATGAACGACAGAATGAAAAACGGTACCCAAGTATACTTCATTGCTAAAACACAAATCAAACCTAAAGGAAAAACCACGATTCAAGTGAAATTAGGAAAGCAGGCGATTTCCAGCTTGGGAAGCAAATAGTGCTTGCTCATAATGTGCAAGACTACCCTAAGCCTAAAAGAGTGACCTTGCGAACTGCCTAGACTTTTGCTTCTTTGCGGCAATGGCAAAGAAGACAGAACTTAAGAACTATAAGCAAATGTTGCGGACGCAGGAAGTTGTAGCAAGCAATGCTCAATTATAGAAGAAAAGGAACAAGAAAGAACAGCAAAAAAGATATTAAGCTAGAATGAATATTATTCTGCAGTAAAAATCCCATTTACCTAAGCCCCAAAAACTAAGTTCTCTTGCCTAACAGACCATTATAAAACACAAATTTGATATTACTTCCATAAGAAAACGTATTTTTACAATAAACAAGTAAGAAGATGATACGTGCCAATGATCCAAGCTTAAAGTCCTGGGTAGAAGTTGCTCCCGATAGCGATTTTCCGATTCAGAACCTACCCTTTGGAGTATGTAAAATGGGAAATAAAAGAGCCGTGGTAGTATCCGCCATCGGTGAGTATGTGATAGACTTATCCGTGTTAGCAGAACATGGATTTTTCGATGATATCGGCTTTGATATGCGAGTATTCGAAAAAGAAACCTTGAACGATTTTATAGCGATCGGTAAAGAAAAGACTGCAATGGTCAGAGACCGCCTATCCTTAGTCTTAGACACTGATCTAGACGACTGGGACGCGAGCGAATTAGAAAAATACTTTCTCATCCCCATGTCTGAAGTGCACATGTTGATGCCACTGGATATCGGAGATTACACAGATTTTTACAGCAGCATAGATCACGCCACCAATGTGGGGACGATGTTTAGAGACCCAGAGAATGCACTGCTACCCAATTGGAAGCATCTTCCAGTAGGATACCACGGACGCTCTTCGTCTATCATGGTATCTGGTACGCCGACGATCAGACCCAATGGCCAGCAAAAACCAAACGACGGACCCCCAGTATTCGGACCTTGTAAATTATTAGATTTCGAATTGGAGATGGGCTTCGTAGTAGGGCGAGAGACACAGCTGGGCGAAACCGTTCCTGTGGACCAGGCAGAAGATTTTATCTTCGGCATGGTGATCCTTAATGATTGGTCGGCCAGAGATATTCAAAAGTGGGAGTATATTCCACTCGGACCATTCTTGGCTAAGAACTTTCAGTCTACGATTTCTCCTTGGGTCGTGACGCTCGACGCTTTGCAGCCCTTCAAGGTAGATGGCTATAAGCAGACGCCAGCGGTATTGCCTTATCTAAAGCAATCGGACCTCAAGAATATAGATATCAATTTGGAAGTAGCCATACAGCCAGAAGGAGCAGCCCCAACGACCGTATGCCGATCCAACTATAAGTATATGTACTGGACGATGTCGCAGCAGCTCGCACACCATACCGTCAACGGTTGCAACGTGCGCGTCGGAGATATGTACGGCTCAGGGACCATCAGTGGACCAGAAAAGAGCAGCTACGGATCTATGCTAGAACTCAGTTGGAAAGGAACCCAACCTGTCCTACTGGACAACGGCGAAGAACGTAAATTTATCAAGGATATGGACACGGTTATTATGCACGCCTACAGCGAGAAGGACGGCGTGCGAGTGGGATTTGGAGAATGCAGTAGTCAAGTACTACCTGCCAGAACTGTCGTATAATTTCTTTGATTCAAAGTGAGTAAAGACGATGAGAGAAAGAATAGTAAAAGCACTTAGAAAATTTAGAGTCCTCCATAGATGGTTTGGTATCTGTTTGGCGGCCTTTCTATTGCTGAGTGCTGGGACTGGAATTTTGCTTTCACTCAAAAAGAACTTCGACATCCTACAGCCGCCTACTCAAAAAGGGCAGAGCAAAGAGCTCACCACTTGGAAGTCCTTAGACGAATTGCAGGCCGCAGCCTACCAAGCCGCCCTTGCAGAAAATCCAAATACTAAAAATGTCATCGCTCGCATGGACGTGCGGCCAGACAAAGGTATTGTCAAAGTCATCTTCGAAGAAGACAATCTCGAAATACAATTAGACGGTACGACCAGCGAAGTCTTATCCGTCGCGCCACGCTGGTCCGATTGGATAGAATCTCTTCACGACGGCTCCATCATCAGTGACCTGTTTAAAGTCATCTCCATGAATGTATTGGGCTGGGGATTGATAGCTATGATAGCCAGTGGGATCTTACTATGGTATGGCCCGAGGAGGATAAGAAAACTGAGAAAAAAAAGAACATAAATCGGACTACGATGTTTCGTTTGGAAATGCCCACAGGGTAATACTACATAAAAATAACACAAGCATATATGAGCAATTCATTTCATTCACTTACAGTCAAGAACGTAAAGCAAGAGACGGCGGACTCGGTATCTGTAAGTTTCGAAATACCTCAAGACCTAAAGGAACAATTCAAGTATAAGCAGGGCCAATACCTGACCCTCAAGTTTGACATCAACGGTACAGAACAGCGCAGAGCCTACTCCATGTCGAGTAGCCCGGTAGATCCGGATATCACAGTGACGGTCAAGCGCCTCAAGGACGGACTCGTCTCCAATCACATCAACTCCAATCTCAAAGCAGGAGACCAGGTAGAAGTGATGAAGCCAGAGGGTCGTTTCTTTACGCCCTTGGACCCAACGCAGCGCAAAACCTATTTTCTATTTGCCGCAGGATCTGGCATCACGCCGATCATGTCCATCGCCAAGACCACCTTGGAGCAGGAACCACAAAGCAGCGTAGCGCTATTGTATGGTAACCGCAACGAAGACAGCGTGATCTTCAAAGCTGAGCTCGAGGCGATGACAGAGAAGTATAGAGGCCAGTTCACCTATACGCCTATGCTGAGTCAGCCACACAAAGAAAAGAAAGGCGGCCTGTCCGGCATGTTCAAAAAAGCCAAGATAAACTGGGGCGGAAAGATGGGCCGTATAGATAAAGCCGCCGTGAGTAGTTTCTTGGCAGAGTGCGAAAGCATCTATGCGAAGAACGCAGAGTACTTCATCTGTGGACCAGGCCAGATGATCGACACCGTGGAGCAAGCCCTGATGGGTACCGGCGTAGACAAGACCCGCATCCATACAGAACGCTTCGTGAGTGCAAGCGATACCAAGACCGGAGCTGCCCCTGCCAATGCATCAGGCGCTACCGTCATCGCGACCCTCAACGGCGAGCCACTGACCTTTGAAGTCCCTAAGGGCAAGTCGATCTTGACGGCGATGATAGACCTCAAGATGGAACCCCCGTATTCTTGTACCAGCGGCGCCTGCTCGACCTGCATGGCTAAGAAGACCAGCGGCGAGGTGGAGATGGAGGTATGTTATGCCCTTGACGACGACGAGATTAAGGACGGCTACATATTGACCTGCCAGGCACACCCCACCACCGCCAAAGTCGAGATCAACTTCGACGTATAAGCTCATCATAACATTTTCTGCAATTATATTTTGGGGCCACCCACTATGCTAGCACGCTTTCGAAAAGAAAGCGCGCTAGCATGTGGTCGGGCTGTCCGTTCCTACCGTTTCCCTCCGGTCACGATACCACTTCCATCCCTTGTCTCTACGCGCTGACGCTTGTCGAGCTTTGGTGCGTGCCGCACGTCGCGGGAGTTATTGATATCTCAATATATTCACTTACATGTAAAAATTGAGGTCAATTTGATTACCATTGCTTAGGTGTTAAGAGGACTTATTTAATGCGTAGAAGTGAGAAGGAGCATTACCAGAAATATCTTGGGATGCCAAGCAACTATTGCTTGATTAAACCCTTGAGTTGCCAGACATTCGTTGCTACTTGTTGATCTCCATCTTTTTATATTTTGATAAAAAAATTGGGCTATGCAAGTCGTATTACATCGGAATATACACCTCGCGCTGTTACAATGGGTCCAGCACCCTTACCTTGTATAATTATGGGTTGGTCTTTATAGCTTCTAGTGTATACTTCAAAGTAGTTATCCGCATTCTTTATTTGTGCTAATGGATTTGATTTATTAATAGCATTCAATTTGATTGAAAGTGTCATATTTTTTGCGTCAATTTCAGCAATATACCTAAGTACTTCATCTTCTTTTAGTCTATTTTTAATCTCTGCGTAGTAAGCATTTATTTCACTCTCTTTTGTATTGAAGTGTTCAATTGACTCTAAATTCCTTAATGCTGGAGGGATTAAATTTTGTATTTCAACATCTTCTAAACTTAAGTTTAGATCAATTTCTCTTGCAAGTATGATTGATTTTCTGGCGACGTCCAATCCTCTAAGATCTTTTCTTGGATCAGGTTCAGCGTAGCCAAGTGCTACGGCTTTTCTTATGTGATCAAAAATTGGCTTGTCAGAAGAAGAAAAGTTATTAAAAATATAACTTAAAGATCCACTAAATATACCCCGTATCTTATAGATAACATCCGATGAGTCATGTAGGGTATTTAGCAGATTTATTATTGGTAGTCCTGCACCTACATTTGTTTCGTAATTGAATTTCCTTCCTTTTAACTTCATTTTTTTTCTCAAGTTTTTATAACTTGAGATATCTCCGGAGTTAAATATTTTGTTGGAAGCAACAATGTCAAAGTTATTGAGCATGAATTTTTCATAAGATTCACTTACTACCGTTGATGCTGTATTGTCTACTATCACAATGTTGTTTAGGTATAGATTGTTGATACTGTCAATGAGCTCATTGACAGCATTGTATTTTATTCCATTATCTAATTTTGACTTCCAATCAGCACTAACTCCACGTGACTCGAGGTAGTATTTTTTAGAATCACATATTCCTATAATATTTATTTTGATCCGTTTCTTTTTTACCAACTCATCAGAGGTATGAATGACTTGATTGATAAACTCTGAGCCAACTTTTCCTTTGCCAATAGCAAATACATTCAAGGTTTTTATGGTTCCATACACTTCATTATGGACTAGGCTGATGGCTTTGTTGAGATACTTTTTATCTACTACTAAAGAGATGTTTTTTCCGGAAATACTATTGCTTATCAAATGCATCCAGATACCTGTTTTTCTCAAAGTTGAAATTGCTTTCTCAAGTGAGAAATTATGTCTTCCGATGATGGATATGATGCCTACATCTTCATTGATATCTATTGAAGAGATATGCCCGGCATTTAATTCATGTTTGAATTCTGTTCGTAAAGATAGCTCTGCTGATAAGGCATCTTCTGATGAGATGACAAAGCCTATTCCATTCTCGGTGGAGGCTTGCGAGATCATCTTCACATTGATACTTTGAGCTTCTAAGGAAGTAAATATTCTTGCGTCTATACCAATATTTTGTTTTAACCTATTGCCTTCTATTGTGACCAAGGAAATATTATCGATACTCGTCACAGCTTTTATTCCTTTTTCTCCTCCTATTTGATCTATCGTAGTTCCTTTTTGCATCGGATATTTAGTGGATCGTATCTGTAGAGGAATTTTTGATCTCTTAAGAGGCAATATAGTCTTTGCGTGTAGTAGATTCATGCCGAAACTGGCTAGCTCATTTGCTTCTGTATAAGTCATTTTCTTAATTTTGATGGCGCTAGCTACCCTTGATGGATCAGCACTATAAATACCATCTATATCAGTCCAGTTTTGAACTTCGGAGGCATGCAAAAAATTGGCAAATAAGGAAGCGCTGTAGTTGCTTCCATTTCTGCCTAAGGTGACCGTATCACCAAATTGATCGACAGCTATGTAACCCGTAATCACAGGAATAGAATTGATGTCAATTGATTTAAATCTATTTAGCGTTCTTTCTTTACTAGTCAGTAAATTGACCGCATGTTTCTTTTCGTTTTTATTACAAATAATACATTCTCTTGCATCTACTAGTTCGGATATATAATTTTGGGCAGATAGTAAATGTGAAATCATTTTAGCTGAGATTAATTCTCCATACGCCAAGACTTTGTTTTTGATCATTTCGGAATCTGATTTCAACAATTGTATAGCTTCCAAAACTTGTTTCAATTCATTTATCTCATCGTCTATACATACTTCTTCAATATCTTTTTTTGAGTATTCTGAAAATTCTGTGAAAGGGACTGTAAAATCTTGTCCATTTTTAGATAAGTTATATAATTCAATAAGTCTATTAGTTGAATCGCCTCTGGCTGATACTACCAGCGCAAGCGGACTATTTGCTTTTTCCGTCCTTATAATATCAAGAATATTTTTTAAGTTTTCTTTACCGTAGAGTGAAGTCCCGCCAAACTTTAGAATCTTTCTTTTATCCTTTCTAGTAGTTGTATTTTTATAGAATTTATAAATTTCCTTTGAAATTTTTAGATGCTCCATTAAGAATCCATCGTGACCGTAAGGAGAATCTATTTCAGAAATAAACGCATTAGGAAGTTGTCGAGCTAAGTATCTTTGAGATTCAATTGGTACTAGTAAGTCCGTTATGAATCCAATAATTAGAGTCGGAATTTCAATCTTTTGTAGTGCATTTATTTCTCCACCTCTTTTTCTACCAATATTGTGCGAGTCAATGCTTTTGGTAAGGTAATAAAGGCAGAGCGAATCAAATTGCTCACTAAATTTGTCGCCATGATAGTTTATATAGCTTGATGCTTTAAATCCGTCCGTATTATTTTTGCTATCTGTTTGATCTTTGATTAATATCTCACTGGTCCTGTATGTCAACATGCCTAATGCTCTTGCTGCTTTCAAACCTGCAAGTCCTCCTCCTTGATTACCAAAAGTAGTATCGGCTTTCAATGCCATACGTTGTGCTTCATGTATGGCTATTCCCCATGCAGATTCTCTTGCACTTGATGCTAAGAGTATTTGATGACTAATATTTCCTTTAAAACTATATGAAAATTCCAATGCTTGATATCCACCGAATGAGCCACCGATGACTGTATGAATAGAGCTAATGTCTAAATCTTTAGCCAATGATATATATGTTTTTGCAAGATCACGTATGGAAAACTGTGGAAAATTAAAATCTTTAGGTCGAGTAGATCCGTAAGGTGATCCAACACAATTGGCACATATAATAAAATATGATGCTGGGTCATATGTCTTATCCTTTCCAAAGAGTCCAGACCACCAGGATAGTACATTGGTATCTCCAGAGATAGCATGGAATACCCAGATTACATTTGACTTGTCATCGTTTAACTGGCCAAAAGTTTGGTAAGCTATTTCCAAATTTTTTACCCTCTCTTTAGATTCGAGTATTAATTCTTTTATTTTGTAAATCTTCATTTCGTTGTACTTAAGGATTGATCAATATCTGTAATCAGTTCATCTACATGCTCAAGTCCTACAGAAAGTCTTATAAAGTTTGATGTAATTCCGGAATTCAGCCTCTGTGTTTCGTCTAGTTTGGAGTGCGTTGTGGATGCTGGATGAGTTGCAATTGACCTGGAATCACCTAAGTTTGCCGTTAAGCTATGAATTTTTAAACTATTCAAGAATTTGATTGCCTTATTGCCATTTCCTTTGATTTCAAATCCAACCAAACCCCCTCCAAGCTTCATTTGTTTTTTAGCCAATTCATAATCCTTGCTATGGGGCAGGAAAGGGTAAATTACATTTTCCACAAGCGGATGATTAGTAAGCCAAGTGGCAATGCTCATTGCATTAGAACAATGACGATCCATTCTTACAGCCAGGGTCTCTAAACTTTTTGACAGTATCCATGCATTAAATGGAGAAAGACAAGCTCCTGTACGTCTGATAAATTCATAACAATGTTTGATATGCTCTTTATTACCTATTATCGCACCACCTAATACTCTTCCTTGCCCGTCAATATATTTAGTTGCTGAGTGAATAGAGATATCGATTCCAAATTCGGAAGGTTTTTGCAAATAGGGCGTTGCAAAACAATTGTCCACAATAGAGATAATCTTGTTATCCCTACATAACCTTGAAATAAATGAAAGATCAGCAATTTTAAGAGTAGGATTAGAGGGCGTCTCTAGGTAAAGAAGTTTTGTGTTAGGTTTGATAGCGCGGATCCAAGATTGTTCATCATCTAATTCTACCAATGTATATTCCACACCCATTTTGGGCAATATATGTTGGATAATATAAAGTGTATTTCCGAAAGAATTTTTTGAGGCAATGAGATGATCTCCAGATTGGAGTAGAGCCACCAAGCTTGTATAAACTGCTGCCATACCAGAAGCAGTAGATACTCCAGCTTCGTAGTTTTCCAATAAACATAGTTTTTGGGTAAATTCCGAAGTATTAGGATTAGAAAATCTTGAATACAAGTTTCCCTCTGCTGAACCTTGAAATAAGGCTGATCCATGCTCAGCATCTTCAAAGGTAAAACTAGATGTTAAATACAGAGGGACAGAATGCTCACGATGATAAGACTGCTCTATTTGTGTTCGAATAGCTGTTGTTTCGAAAGATTTTTTGACCATAATTGATAATTTTAATTTTATCAAGAATGGTTTGGAATGTAACAAATACAAACCTTTAAGATTGCATATCTTTCTCATTCATCGAATGAACGAGATGGAATTAGCACCAATGTCAAACGTATCGACTGGTTGCTAAGGTGTCGTCGGGCCATATCCCTAAACCTTTCTTGATAAAAACTTGCAAAGAACTGCTGCAAAAGTACACTTATAAATCACTTTAATTCTTTTTTAACATAAGTTTAATACAGAGGTGAATTTCAAAGTACTCTTTGGAATTTATTGAACGACAGGGTACCGTCTGGGAATAGAAATTGACGCAGACATAAAAGACATTCTTATTCTGTCGATGGACTGAAATTATGAAGGGATGTTCATAAATATTATATTTCGTTGAGATAAAACATGCTACATCTTAAGATCTCTAAATGATTAGGCTCATTTTAATACTATTGCTTTAAAAACGGGGTGATTCTTTGACTCAATTTGTCATGATTTTTAAAAGAAAATCACGCCAGATTGGTTCTTGCCTCGTTAATTCCCAGGGTTGCCACCTTGGGCTATAGTATTATCACCCCCGAAAAAAATCGGGGCCAGCTCTCCAGGGTTCTTCTCTTTTTTCTGAACATAAGGTATGCATTCTTCATAAATTCTTTAAATCACATTTTCACCATTTTCTGGCCATGAATGGTGCCCTTAATATCATACAATTTGAAAATGTACAAGCCACTTGGAAGAGTATGAAGGTTTGAAAAGATATGATTTGGTTCTCCAATTGCAATTTGATTTCCTTTGAGATTGTAAATTTCTACGGAAGAAATTTGAATTTCATTACTAAGCAAAATGTCATAGTCAAAAGGATTTGGGTAAAGGACTAGTTTTGTATGGGCAGCTTCTTCTATGGATGTGATATCTTTCTGAAATTCAAAAGCACCTATATCTGGTTTCTTGTCAAAAAAGCGATCATAATCAAGGATGTCATAATCCATACTAAAATTCTCATCTGCTGCATCTATAAGTTTACTATTTTGACTTAATCTAAAGTCGTTATTTGAATAATCTACAAATTCAATAGCGTATTCGTTCAAATCATTCAAAATAATATTTTGACTTAGAGTTCCATCTACTACTAGCTTATTAGCAACGTTATTTGCTACTAAACAATCTGAACTTTGTCGACCATCTTTATGATCCGCGATTCTAATCCAACTAGCTCCTGGTGTAGTTAATGGGGTAGGGTCAAGTACTGTATTTTGAATAATGGTACATCTATTAGCACCTAGAAATGTAATCCCATGCCAATGATTTACGATTATTATATTATTTGCAACCAACCAATCGTTGTACATTCCGCTAAAACATCCTATACCTTGTAATGGACCTATCATCGGTCTCGTGTAATCATCTGAGTTGATAATAATATTTCCTACCACTGTGTTATTATCTGAAACTACACCATTTATTTCAGCCCATGCTTGAATCCCATCATCGTGATTTTCATCAACATCATAGCAATTCTTAATTAAGTTTTTGGAAAAAGTAATATGTGAACCTACAATACGCATTCCATCTCCAGAGAAGTTTATAATTTTATTGTTATCAGCTAGAATATGATTTCCCATAGCTGTTATACCAAATGAAGTATTTAGGATTGTATTTCCTATTGCAGTCAAAGAGTCGGCTCTAAGAAACATCCCTTCACTGGCGTTATCAATCCACTCCTCGGGAGTAGCCCATGGTTCTGTAGTGTTGTAGATATTACAATCCTTAAAGGTGACTAATGAGCTTGGACCAAAGAAGCCATTGCTTTCCACATGAACCAAATATCTATGATCATAATTTCCATATGGCTCAGAACTTATTTCAATATTTTCAAATATCCAATGTCTACATGCGAAGAGCCCAGCCCACTCAATTATTGGAGTATGACCGTCATATGCCATAATAGTAATAGGGTTTTCATTTACAAAATTTCTCAAAGCGGCTTCGCCATGCAATCCATTCATAAGCATTAATGTATCTCCTGGTTGGATAATGGCTTGCGGATTTCTATCTATCAATTGACTTGCTTGTGGATCGTAGGGCAGAGGGGAATACTTTTTAGAGTTGAAATAATCAGATTCAATAATTTCTTGTAGTCCGCCAAAAGGATTTGCTAAACTGCCATCATTTATCATGGAGCCATTTATTGGATCTGAATAATAAATACTGGCAGAAGCAATATTTATTATAGCACACGAAATAAATAGTGTAAGGATGTATGTCGTAAAGCTTTTCATAGTAATAAGAGTGAAAAAACATAAAAAACGCTGCTTAATTGGACATGTATTCTGAAAATCGCACTATTAGCGTTTATATCTGTTTTATTTTCTAGAATATATTTTGATCGATTTAAGAAGTTTATTGGAGTGTCCTTAAAAAGCTGTGTATATGATAGTTAAATATGGGCCTAATGGATATTAAATCGTCTAGATGTGTTTTTATGATGCTTAAGCCTCAGGAATTCTACGGGTATAAATCAACTATTTATCCGTATACAAACGTATACAAACGAAACTATACGGATAATAAACGGCTAAACCTTTGATGTGCCCATAACTTTGCATCGTCACTTGATCAAACGACAAAGCGAGATTGTCTCGCAGTAGTAATTAGGGTATATCTACTGACCGGAGTACCTCATGTAGGATGTTGGTAGGTATAATCATTTGTAAAAATTATTAAAAAATAAATGTAATGAATAACATAAGTAATAGTGTACAGCTAATAGGAAGATTGGGTGCTAAGCCTGAAATGGTGGTTTTGGAAAGCGGCAACAAATTGGCCAAATTGAATCTAGCAACCAATGAGGTGTACAAAAATCAGAAGGGGGAGAAGGTTACCAATACGCAGTGGCATAAGTGCATCGCCTGGGGTAGGATAGCGGAGAATATGGTGAATTTTCTAGAGAAGGGACAAGAGGTGGCTGTACATGGTAAAGTCACCTATAAGAACTATACCAACAAAGAAGGGAGATCTGTCTACACCACAGAGATTGTTATTGATGAATTTATGATGGTCGGCAGAAGAGCTAGTACGAATAGTGCTCAGTAATGGAGTAAGGTTTTAGGCTAACGATATAGACAAAAGAACCTAACAAAATATTTCGGTCGCTCAGCATTTTGTTGAGCGACTGAAATATTATTTACTATTTATAATATTATGGATAGATGGTTTTATGGATTGGGTGTTGGCGAAGGTCTCCGTGAAATGCGGCAAGCTGTCGAAGGAAGCATGATCCTCATCTTAGATGTTACCTATCGTGCTCTAGCTTTATTAATTCCATTATTTAATTTTTCATCAGTTGATAACGTTTTAGTTCTTTGACTTTATAATTTCCTATAGAATCAATACGGCAGGATGTAAGTCCACTTTTCCCATCATTAGCTCGAAATACATTAAAATGCAAATGTTCTTCAGGAGCCAAGCCTGTTTTACCACTTAATGCTATAGGTTCACCCACTTTTACAAATTGACCTAATTCTACTAAACTGCCATGTTGTTTTAAGTGACCATACATAGTAAACAAATTTGACGAGGTATCGTAAATCATTATTTGATTACTGAATGCTTTCCATTTGCTACTGCGTCCCCATCCTTTATATTCGTCTATCAAAGTGACAACATACCCATTTTGAGAGGAAGTAATTGTATCTCCAATCTTCATTGTAAAGTCAAAAGCATATCGTGAAACGTCGTGGTTGTGCGTTGGATTTGAGTTATTCCCTTGCAGCAACGCATAGTTTTTGCCTTTAGGATAAGGTAAGCTTTCTATTTTGGATGTTTGTATGGGAAGGTCTGGGTTTCCCCATTTAAAATTTATTTTAATTTTATCCTTCAAGTCACCTTTGTTTGATACAATTATTGTAGTATCTGATTTTCCATCTAAAACAAATGGAGAACCATGTCCTACTATATCTTGTAAATCTTTTTCTGTACTACTCAAATAAATTCGGTTTGGACATGCTAAAAGATTCTTAATAGTGAGTTGATATTGATCGTCTGCGTAATGGTGTTGTATATCTAGTTTAGCCGATGAAATTCTTTGTTTAGGAAGTGGATGAAAGGAACATTTTCTAATTATTATCAAGAATAGTAGACTAAGACCTATTATTAAACCCACTTTTTTCGATTTATTTTTACTCATATGGTAGTGTCTTTTGAGGTCTTCGATACTTTTGCTTTTGTAATATTCTAACTTTTAATTTTGATTTTCCTTATGATGGGTGGCGGATCGGTGATATGGAGCGGACGCTGCGATAGCCAATTTGATTTCATATCGCTTGTTGAACTAAACACCTATCGGTGTAGCATCCATTTCTCACTTATACTTAGATTTCAAGAAAACGTAAGAAAGTTATTTAAACTTATAAATAACGAAAGATGCGTAACACGAAAAAGAGGGGTGTACAGCCTGAACCAAA
>CAKZVJ010000311.1 GCA_937923345.1 uncultured Saprospiraceae bacterium | reverse complement strand
ATGTATCTTTTTAGTGAAGGAACCACAAACTACGGCTTGTGGCTTCAAAGTAGTTCTTTTTTGATTATAAAATTCACTAGCCTCAACAAGTTTGTCTCGGTTTCCTCATTATAAATATCCACCGGATATTTATTGCTACGTAACATTCGGTCACCTCTCGACTGTAAACCTGCCTGACTGCGACACGCAGGCAGGGATTCTTAACGCTTATGTAAGCTAAAAAGCCTAAAGGCTTAAAACTCGTTATAGATGCTTTTTCAACCTTAGTTGTAAGTAATAACGGAATACTTATTCGACTGCATGGCTGTACGTTTGACTCAAACAGTTAAGCCTTCTGACGACTTTTCTTAACGCTTACAACACTAAATCTTTAAAGGTCGATATTTATTCTAGTTTCATAATTTTACTCTTATTTAAAATCAAAAATGCAACCCATATACCCATTTATAATCTCAATATTTTATTCGAGAGTCTTGAAGTATTTTAACTCTACTGTACAACAAACGGATAGTCAGTTAAAATAATAATTACATCAGTATACACCTATACTATCTCGATGTAGCGTCTTCACATCCTATCAAAACTACCTTATTGTTCTGAATTTTATACGATAACTCCAGAGTAAGCTCAAAGCACAATGAAACTGTTTCCCTATGGAAGCTGTTTAATTAAGTGTTGATTTATATTAATTTAAAATCACACAAACAGCTAAAAGCCAAAGGACCAACAGCTATAACTCAAAACCTAATCACATGCTCAGCAGAGACCAAAAAAGCCAGTATAGAAAAGACCTCTTTCGACACCTTGATGGATTAGTCACTGCGCCTACCGCATACACCCTACACAACCATGGCGTCCTCAAGCATATCTTAGCTAGCGGCACCGCACAACTCAAAGACCTCAGTTCTCAGTTCAAAGCCAACGAAGGCTACTTGAATGTCGCGCTGCGCATACTGGCCTCGCAAGGATGGCTGGACTACACAGTAGACAATCAGCAAGACGAAATCACTATAAAAACCAACGCAAAAAGTGCCATCGTTTTTGAGCACATCGTTTTATACAAGGATGTAGTAGACCTACTCATCCTTTCTGGGGACTATCACCCAAGGCTATTTCAAAAAGAGCCTTTCCAAAAACTGGCGCATATATTTGAGCAGTACAAAAAGAATTACGGCATCACCTTTTCAGAGGATAGTACACATAGAGCCATCCAAGAACAAATTCTGAAACATATTGAGGGCGCCATTACTGCGCCCTCTATAGTTGCGCTGGGGATGAACGGCATGTTTCACAAATACTTCATGGAGGCCTCCTTCCGAGCGGATGAATTTCACAAAGACACAGAGAGCTTTTCTAGCCTCTTGGATTTTTTCACCCACTTAGATTGGTTTGAAAAAAATAAAGAGACCTATAAATTTACCGACAAAGGATTATTTTTTGCGAAGCGTGCCAGTGCCTACGGCGTAACCGTTTCTTATCAAAATACTTTCCGACATCTGAACGATCTCCTCTTTGGCGATCCTACAACACTATGGAACACCCAAGCTGGAGAAGACGAGAAGCATGTAGATAGAACGATGAATGTCTGGGGATCCGGCGGAGCACACGGCGCCTACTTCAAAAAGGTCGATGAAATTATTGAATCTATCTTTAACCGCCCCATCCATGAGCAACCAAGAGGGATAGTAGATATGGGTTGTGGCAATGGCGCCTACCTGCAGCATCTTTTTGAGGTCATCGCACAGAAGACGCTGCGCGGGACTATGCTCGAGGATCACCCGCTTTTCTTAGTCGGAGCAGATTACAATCAAGCGGCGCTAAAAGTAACCCGCGCCAATCTCATCAGTGCGGATATATGGGCAAAGGTCATCTGGGGAGATATTGGTCGACCAGACCTCCTAGCCAAGGATTTAGCAGAAAATTATCAGATCGATCTCAAAGATTTATTGAATGTGCGCACCTTCTTGGATCACAATCGCATCTGGGAAGATCCGGCATATATCAATCCAAAAAGAGCAAGCCACTCTACGGGCAGCTATGGATACCAAGGCCGCCGCCTCAACAACAATCTAGTAGAAGACAATCTTCTACAGCATTTACAAAAGTGGTCTCCATACGTGCAGAAGTTTGGCTTACTCCTCATAGAACTCCACACCATCCCTCCCCACCTTGTGGCCGAAAATCTTGGGCGCACGGCAGCTACAGCCTATGACGCCACCCACGGCTTCTCCGATCAGTTCATCGTAGAGATTCCCGTCTTCCTCAAGATAGCCAAGGAAGCAGGCCTATTTCCCGTCGAAAAATATTCCAGCAAGTTCCCCAACTCAGACCTAGCGACAGTTAGTATCAATTTGTTGCAAGGAGAATAAAAAAGGAGCTGTTAGCCTTTAGCCTTTAGCTATTAGTTGTTAGCCGTTAGTTGCTAGTTGCTAAATGCTAAATGCTCTATACGCTAGTTCTTTTCTTAGGTGCCTTGTGCACGCAAAAGATGCTTCGGTGCCTTCGGTGGTTTCGCCAGCGTCAGAGGAGCAGCAATCAATTATCAATGTGCAATTTTCAATTAGCTGTTGGCTGCTAGTTGCTAGTTACTAAATGCTAGCCGCTAGCCGCTAGTTGCTAGATGCTAGTTGTCACCATTCCTCCCCGCGTTTATAATTCACAATTTATCATTTATAATTCTTTTAAACTATCTTGCAGTATCACTAAACATTCCCAACTATGCTTTCTAGACTATTCCTTTTTTGCGCAGTGCTAACTTGCTTTACTTGCGAAGACTCCTCTACCATGCAAAAAGATCCGCGCCATGCAGATTTGTCCAATGTAGAGATAAATAACAGCTCGGCAGATAAATTGAATGCAAAATATACCACCTTCAAACTAGAGGCTGACGTCAGTGCCTTGACACCGAATCAGCGGCAGATGGTCAACCTACTCATCACTGCAGCCGACAAGATGAACGAATTGTTTTGGTATGAAGCTTATGGAGATGGTACAGAATTTTTGGATGGCATCTCTGATCCAGCATTAAAGCAGTTCGCTAGAATCAACTATGGCCCCTGGGATAGACTAGATGGCAATAAACCTTTTATCAATGGAGCGGGTGAAAAACCACTAGGTGCCAACTACTACCCTACTGATATGACGAAGGAAGAATTTGAGAAAGCGAAGCTTAAAGGCAAAGACGACCTCTATACTTTTATCCGAAGAGATGACAAAGGAAAATTGTATACCGTACCATACCACAAGCAATTTGAGGCGCAAGTCAAAGAAGTCTCTGCCCTACTCGCAGAAGCTAGAGATCTGGCACAAGATAAGGGACTCAGAAACTATCTCAACCTCCGTTCAGAAGCATTATTGGATGACAATTATCAGCCGAGTGATTTTGCCTGGTTGGATATGAAGACCAATCAAATTGACTGTGTCATAGGACCAATAGAAACCTACGAAGATCAACTCTTCGGATACAAGGCAGCGCATGAAGGGTATGTACTCATCAAGGATATGGAATGGAGCAAGCGTCTGGCGAAGTACGCACAATTTTTACCAGACTTGCAAAAGGGTATTCCAGTGCCGGACAAATATAAGCAAGAGAAACCCGGTAGTGATACAGAATTAAATGCTTATGATGTTGTCTTTTATGCGGGCGACTGCAACGCAGGGAGCAAAACCATTGCCATCAATCTTCCCAATGACGAAGAGGTACAACTCAAAAAAGGCACGCGAAGACTACAACTTAAAAATGCGATGCGCGCCAAGTTTGACAAGATACTTCTGCCCATCGCAGAAGAACTCATACACCCTAGTCAAAGAGGAGACATCACTTTTGATGCCTTCTTTAGCAACACGATGTTCCATGA
Source organism: uncultured Saprospiraceae bacterium (assembly GCA_937923345.1). GTDB lineage: Bacteria > Bacteroidota > Bacteroidia > Chitinophagales > Saprospiraceae > JALZVN01. The sequence continues at coordinate 345 of CAKZVJ010000311.1, read as the reverse complement.
AGTAGCACACGGCTTAGGGATCAAAAATACCATCGATGGAAAAAGCACCGTAAGAAAAGCCCTCAAAGAACATGCCTCTGCCATTGAAGAAGGAAAGGCAGATATACTAGGCTTGTACATGATCAATCAACTGCATGCTTCTGGAGAGATACAGGGAGAACTGAAAAACTACTATACTACTTTCATGGCTAGTATCTTCCGCTCTGTACGGTTTGGAGCTAGTAGTGCGCATGGTAAAGCCAATATGATTCGCTTCAACTACTTCAAGGAAATGGGTGCTTTTGTCAAAGACTCAGAAACCAACACCTATAAAATCAACATGGAAAAATTTGCTGAAGCTACGCA
>CAKZVJ010000310.1 GCA_937923345.1 uncultured Saprospiraceae bacterium | reverse complement strand
CAAGTAGTACTAGACAAGGATGTAGAGTTAAACTTCAAAATGTCTTCTGGAGTAACCATGGAGGAGGTGGTCGTTATTGCAGAAGAGAAAGATAGAAGCATCAATAGCACTGATATGGGTACCGTTTCTCTGCCCGTAGATAAAATCAAAAAACTACCCGCACTTTTAGGAGAAGTAGATATTTTAAAAACACTCCAGCTGTTGCCAGGTGTGTTGTCAGCCGGAGAAGGTACTGCAGGTTTTTATGTTAGAGGGGGAGGCCCTGATCAAAACCTAGTGCTTCTAGATGAGGCAGTAGTATATAATAGCGGTCACCTACTTGGATTCTTTTCTGTCTTCAATGCTGATGCCATCAAGAACACTACTCTTATTAAGGGAGGGATTCCAGCTAACTACGGTGGCCGACTTTCGAGTGTGGTTGATGTGCAAATGAAAGACGGCAATAACAAGAAGTTCGGAGTTACGGGAGGCATAGGTTTGATAGCTAGTAGACTGACCGTAGAAGGTCCATTGAAGAAAGAAGAGAGCTCATTCATTGTTAGCGGTCGTAGAACCTACGCGTTTGAATTAGCGAAACCCTTTATTGATCGTACAGATTTCAAGGGGACCAATTATTTCTTTTATGATCTCAATGCTAAGGTCAATTACAAACTCTCCAATAAGGATAGAATCTTCATTAGTACTTATTTTGGAAGAGATGTTTTGAACTACCAATCCAATGTGCGAGATATATCTTTCCGAATGCCTTACGGAAATACTACGGCAACCGCTCGTTGGAACCACCTTTTCTCAGAGAAACTTTTCATGAATGCTTCTTTAGTATACAATGACTATGACTTTAGTTTTGAAGGAGGACAAGGGGACTTCGGTATAGGCCTATTTTCTGGGGTACGAGATTACAATGCTAAACTTGATTTCGAGTATTATCCCAATGCGAGAAACGCTATCAAGTTTGGAGTAAATTATACCTATCATAAACTCACTCCCAATGTAACCAGCGCAACCAATGGAGAGATCGAGTTTTCCAATGATTTGAAACCCAAATTCGCTCACGAATCTGCGATATACTTGCTTAATGACTACAAGGTGTCAAAGAATTTTACCATCAATTATGGTCTTCGATTCTCAGTCTTTACGCAGGTAGGCCCATTTACGAGTTCACTGAACGGTCAAGAATTTGGTGCCCTAGAACCGGTAAGAACTTACTCAGGGTTAGAGCCCCGGCTTTTTGGAAAATACAATCTCAATTCATCTAGCTCCCTCAAGGGAGGAGTCACTTTTACCAATCAATATATACATTTGGTTAGCAATAGTAATAGCACTTTGCCAATTGATGTATGGGTACCTAGCTCTGAAAGGGTCGCTCCTCAAAGAGGTGTTCAGTATGCACTCGGTTATTTCAAAAACTTCAATGAGAATGCTTATGAAACTAGCGTCGAAGTATACTATAAAGACCTCAACAATCAAATCGATTATGGAGAAAGCTTTATCAATGATCCTGCAGTAGAGGTAGAACAAGAATTTGTGTTTGGAAATGGTAGAGCCTACGGTGCTGAATTTTTCATAAAAAAGAATACTGGGAAATTAAATGGTTGGATCGGATATACGCTATCTAAAACCGATCGAATTTTTCCGGATATTAATGACGGAGCTGTGTTTCCTGCTACTTTTGATAGAAGACATGATCTATCCATTGTAGCAAATTATGATTTAACGGACAAGTGGGAGTTTGGAGGAGCCTTCGTTTATGGTACAGGGAACACCTTCACACCCGTAAAGAGTCTATTCTTTGTAGAGCAATCTGTCAATATAGAATATGGAGATCGCAACAGTGCTCGACTTGAACCTTACCACAGATTGGATTTAGCTTTGACCTACAATCCGAAAGTGGATGCAGAAAAGGCTTGGAAGAATAGTTTCACCTTCTCTGTATATAACATCTACAATCGTAGAAACACCTTCTTTACCTACAACACCTTCGAAACGGATTTTGATGCCGGCACTGCGCAGGCTAGAGCTTTCAAGGTATCTTTATTTCCCATTATTCCTTCTATTACGTGGAATTTTAAATGGCTCCAAAAATGATAAATTCAAATGCTATAAAATACTTAGCCTTCCTTTGCGCAGCCTGTATTTTTCTGAGCTGTGAAGAAGAGTTCGTACCAGAGATAAATTCAGCGCCACCAGAAATAGTGGTGGAAGGCTACATCGAAGGGGGAGATAACCCTACCTCTCCATATGTAATCTTGACACGCTCAGTTCCATTTTTCAGTGAAATTAATCTAAATAATGTTGACGGATTTTTTGTGCGGGACGCCATCATTACGGTCACTACAGATGATAAAGTTGTTGAGTTGGAAGAATTTTGTCTAAGCGAACTGTCTCCTGCTCAGCAGATTATTGTTTCGGAATTATTTGGAGTCAATACAGATTCTATGGGTCTGGATTTCTGTGTATACATAGACCCCACTTTTTCCATGTTAGGGGAGGAGGGTAAACAATATGATTTGCGAATTGAGGCACAGGGAAAGGTGCTTACTGCAACTACCAATATTCCACAAAGGGCAAGAATATCAGATTTGGCATTCGTTGATTTACCAGGCATACCTGTGGATACCTTGAGGGAACTACGGGTTATACTTGAAGATGAAGTTGATGAGGCCAATTTCTATCGATATTTTACCAACCGCAATGATGAAGGCTATTTGGCGGCCCTAAATTCGGTCTTGAATGATTTGTTCTTCGATGGAGATAAATTCGAATTCCCACTACCTAAAGCGGAGGCAAGCGATGTTGAATTCAATTTTGAAACCTATGGCTTCTACAAAGTAGGAGATACCATGGAGATAAAATTTTGTTCTATTGATGAAGCTCATTATGATTTTTGGAGTACCTTGGAGTTCAATAGAGCCAATCAAGGACCGTTTTCTTCCTATACTGCTATCTCCTATAATATTGAGGGGGGCATAGGCATTTGGGGAGGCTATTCATCCTCGATTCGCCGTTTAGTAGTTGAGTAAAAAATGGTTTGGTAGACGCCGAATCATTCCAAAAAAACGAATCATGGAAAATTTAAAATCATCAGATATTACTATCCGCATAGGTCTCAATGACAATAGTATTCCTAAGCGTATAGCGTGGAAAGCTCAAGACGATCCCAATAGCCAAGATTTTACGGAGTCTAAAGCAGTGCTTATATCTCTATTTGATAAAGAAACAAAAGACACCTTGAAAATTGATCTTTGGACGACCGAGTTTCAAGTAGATGAAATGGACCGCTTCATGTATCAAACACTAAAAGGCCTTGCAGATACCTATCACAAAGCCACTAAGAATACTAAGATGGCCAACGACATGCAAAAATTTGTAGATTACTTCGCAGAAGAGGTAAAGATTTTTGAACAGAAGTAATTCGCCATATCAAATTTTGCTTTAATAGTTCCTCTTTCCTATCAAATTCACAGCCAAAATAATACTTAGGAAAATAATTTCATTTAGTATTTAAAATCAAAACTATTGTTATTTTTGCGGCTGGTGAGGGACGCACGACTAGCTCCCTTTGAACTCCCCCAGGTCGGAAACGAAGCAAGGGTAGAAGGTTGTAGCGGTGCGATGCGCTCTCTCATCTCTTTTTCTTACCAAACTATATCCTGACATGAAGTTTTTTATCGATACCGCCAATTTGGATCAAATCAAAGAGGCGAAAGACCTCGGTATATTAGATGGTGTAACGACCAATCCTAGTTTGATGGCTAAAGAGGGCATTACAGGGCAAGACAACATCTTAAAACACTACGCTAAAATCTGTGAATTAGTAGATGGCGACGTAAGCGCAGAGGTTATCTCCACCGATTTTGATGGTATGGTGAAGGAAGGCAAAATACTAGCGACCATTGCGCCTAACATCGTAGTCAAAGTGCCTATCATAAAGGACGGAGTCAAAGCTATTTCTTGGTTTACGCAAAATGATATTAAAACGAACTGTACCTTGGTTTTCTCTGCTGGACAAGCATTGATTGCTGCAAAGGCGGGAGCAACTTATCTTTCTCCTTTTATAGGAAGAATAGATGATACCAATTGGGATGGAATCGATTTGATCAGTGATATCTCAGAGTTGTATCAGATACAAGGATTTATGACTGAAATCCTTGCTGCTTCTATCAGAAACTCAAAACATATCGTTCAGGCTGGATTAGCTGGTGCTGATGTCGTGACTTGTCCATTAAGTTCCATTACGGGATTATTGAAGCACCCTCTCACTGATATTGGATTAGCAAAGTTTTTAGCTGATCACGAAAAAGCAAACGCAGCAGTATAAATCTATTC
>CAKZVJ010000309.1 GCA_937923345.1 uncultured Saprospiraceae bacterium | reverse complement strand
TATACCCATTCGCATCGGTTACCACCCATGCAAGATCACCATTAGTATTAGCAGAAGTGATAGAACCAGCAGGAATCATATCAGGATTACCATCACCCACTTGATCGAAAGTGAAAGGTCCACCGAATAATTCACCGCCATTCGCATCACAACCGTTAGCGTTCGTTCTAATGACTTCGACAGGATTAGAAAGGCTGAAACAACCTTGAATATCATTAGCATTTAACCCAACTTCAGCACCCGTGATGTCACCGATAGAAGCCAGTCTCCAGATAAGACAGTTACCTGCACCAGGAGTATCAAAATCAACTACACCAGGCATAGGAGGAAGACCAAGGATATACCCATTCGCATCGGTTACCACCCATGCAAGATCACCATTAGTATTAGCAGAAGTGATAGAACCAGCAGGAATCATATCAGGATTACCATCACCCACTTGATCGAAAGTGAAAGGCCCACCGAATAATTCACCGCCATTCGCATCACAACCGTTAGCATTAGTTCTAATGACTTCGACAGGATTAGAAAGGCTGAAACAACCTTGAATATCATTAGCATTTAGCCCAACTTCAGCACCCGTGATGTCACCGATAGAAGCCAGTCTCCAGATAAGACAGTTACCTGCACCAGGAGTATCAAAATCAACAGCAGAAGGCATTGGAGGTAATCCAAGAATATAGCCATTAGCATCAGTTACAACCCATGCCAAGTCACCATTTGTATTGGTAGAAGTAATAGATCCAGCAGGAATGTTATCTGGAACACCATCACCTACTTGATTAAAAGTGAAAGGACCACCTGTAAGTGTTCCACCATCCGCAGCACAAGCTCCGGTAGTCGTATTTTCTGCGCAAAGCGTAGGAGCATCAGCTGTAAAATCAGAAGAAGAATCCCCATCACCGTCATATGCATAGCTTTGTCCACTTGGTATTGCAGGCAAGAAGTCTCCTGATGTCCAAATACCAGCTTGGATTGCTACATTAGCTCTTGGGTGACCTGTAGAACCCCATTCTACATAATCCACAATAGCGCTAGAACTGCCAAATGAACCAGTGCTGTAGAGCCCTAATTCAGCATCAGCTGCATTGATTGTCCATCCACTTACAGCAGCAATTTCTCCAGCGGCAAGATTCAAAGAACCACACTCAAGGGTCAAATTAGATAGCTGAGTATAAGCAGGGAAATCACAAAGCCAATAAGAGCTTATGTCGACAGTAGTAGTACCTAGATTTTGAAACTCAACTGTGCCACTTGCATTAAATTCGTTAATTACAATTTGGCTTTGGACATAACCAAATGATAAAAACAAAAGCATAGGCAGCAGCGCTAACTTGCGCCAGCGGAACAGTTTAGTAAAAAAAGTAAAGTTTGATGTCTTTGTCATAATTTAGATTTTTTGTTAATTAGTATTTGACGATTATAGCTCCGCCATTATGGGCAGTGTTAACTTACCATTCATTAGCAGAATAAAATTTAATTTTTATTTTCTAGGCTTTAAAAGATGCAATCCTAGTTTATGGCGTGGATTATTTCGAGAAACAATTATCGAAAAGTTATTTTTTGTCTATTTAATAAATGATACCTTCATTTGAACACCCGTTGAGAATAAATTCACACTTCCCATTCCAATTCCTGTCAACGGTAATTGCACATAAGTGCTCAGTTGAGCAGATATATTTTTGGTAACGTATTTTCTGTATCCAAGACTCACATTGCCGATTCCAAACAGATGTGTACGTTTCCTATTTAAATTATCGCTAGAACTTGATTTCGGAACATTTGGATCAGCCATGATCGCTTGATCATCCCATCGGAAGTCATACCATTCATTATTCATTACGTAAGTGCTGGCACCTGCACTAACGAAAAAACTATTTGTGTTATTTCCATTAAAGAAGTAGGTCAACTCAAGCGGTATTTCAAATACATTACATGTGCCATTAACTACCTGCGGAGCTTCTCCGTCTACCCACCTAAATTGGGGTTGAGGCGTATAATTCGACCCTTCCGTTTCGTAACGTTTTCTGCTAAATATAAATCCTGACCCAATTTGAAATCGATTTCCAAATAGATATGAAACCTCAGCCCCAAATCGGAAACCTTGTTTTGCCTTACTCATATTGCCCACAGCAGACCATTCTCTACCAGCTAATAATGAAAATGCAAAGCGATTGTTTTGTGATTTCTTGTAATTGACAATTTTTGTCTCAATTGGACCTTTTTCATAGGAAATCATACTTATATCACTGACAGGTAATGACATAGAACTTATATCCTTATTAAAGCTATCTTCATTATTTGTCGGTGCAGTAATTTGCCCTTCACTAGAACTAGGATCTGTATTTTTATATTCCTTCTTGTTAACAGATGAAATTCCAGTCTTGCTTTGAATATTTACATCAAGAATTAGTTCGGGCTTAATTAGTTGGTTTTTTAGAGTATTAGAATGATTTGTATTTTCACTTATTTTATCTTGAACAACCTCATTTTGAACGTCTAATTTTTTTGAAGTAGAGGATTGATGCCCTAGTTTTTTATTTTCAAAATTAGTTCGAAGATCTTTTTTAATTGTTGAAGAAATATTTGATGTAGAAGATTTTGGATTTACAATATTTTCAGACTTTAATTTTGTGTCAATTTTTTGCTGAGTTATTTGCTGCGTTTTGTTTTTCTCAATTTTAGGCGTTGGACTAACTTTACTTTTGTTTGAGCCAAAATAAAATCCACCAATTGATCCAATAGAAATCAATAATACAACAACTAATATGTACCGTCTTTTAGATCGCTCTTTTTCTTCGGCATCTAACATGGCTTCCATGTTTTCCCAAGCTGAACTTTTAAAAGGGAATTCATGATTTCTAGAGCCCTCTTGAAAGATGTAGTCTATATCTTTTTCTGATAAATTCTCCATAACTATTGAGTCAGTACTTGTTTATTAATCAGTATCTTAAGTTTTGCTCTTGCTTTACTTAAATTGGACTTGCTTGTACCAATAGAAATTCCCAATTTGTTGGCTATCTCTTCATGTTTGAAACCATCAATAACATACATGTTGAAAACTGTTCGATACGCATCTGATAGTTTATGAACGATTTGCAACAATTCCTCATAGGAAATACTACTTAAAATATTTTCTCTTTCAGATATATTCTCTGCTTCAGAAATATTAGTATTCATCCTATGTTTATTTTTCTTTTTCAAATGATCGATTGAAGTATTAACTATTATTTGTCTCAACCAAGGCTTAAAAGATTTGTCGAGATTAAATTTTTTAATATTATTAAAAACTTTCATGAAGCTGTCATTTACTGCCAGCTCAGCAATTTGCTGATCCTGTATATACCGCACAGCTATACTCATTGAATATGGATAATATATCTCATACAATTCTTTTTGACTTAGCCGATTACGGGCTATACAGCCCTTAAGAATGTTGTTTATTTTTTGATCCATTATTGATTTAGTAGCAAATCGTTAACAATACTTCAAACTAACAACAAATGGTTGCCAAGTGGTTTTGTAATTTTTACTAAAGGAGCATTATTCTTTTGATTTTGCAGAAATTGTATACTGAATTAAAGTATAAAGTTATGAATATTAATGTCTTAAATCCTTGTGTATTCTGGGAGACATTTTGCAGAAATAAGAAAGAGCCATCATGCTACTGCATGATGGCTCTTTCTTATTTCTGTGTATATAAAGGCTAGCTATTAGTTACCCTGAACAATAAATCGTTTAGTTGTGAGACCAGATTTAGATTGCAATTTGACGAAATAAACACCACTGCTCAAACCTGAAACTGAAAGATCTATATTATTCTGACCCTTAATCAAGTTGTTATTTGTATTACTTATCAATTTTCCAGAGATGTCAACAACTTGGACATCGATATCTAGAGATTCAGTTGAATTAATGCTTAATAATATATCACTTTGATTATTCACTAAATTAGGAATAATTTCAAATGAATCAACTTCTTCAATTTGCGCAACACTTGTGATGTTACCAGTAGTAAACTCAAAGGTTTCTGAAAACCCATAACAAGTAGAAGTTTGGTTGTAGGGATAAATTCTCCATTGGTATTCTGTATTTGGTAAGAAAGGTTCATCGATAGTGATATCATTCTGACCGTTTGTTAGCATAACTCTTGCTCCACCAGAGAATCCACCTAACTTTCTTGAATACTCAAAAATATAATCTGTTGCCCCTGGCACAGGTTCCCAATTAAAGTAGACAGATTCAGATTGACTAGATACTCCATTTATTGCAGGGAAGTTAACTATGACATCCCCTTCGACAGTTTCTATATTGGTTGGGCCCAGGCTAGAAAAAATGGTATTGTTATTCTTTCTATCCGCAACATCAATATCCATGATTTGCTTTTGATCATTTGTGAATATGTACTCGCTACATGATCCAAAGTAGCCCATATAGTTATTTTCCTGAACATCTACTACATCGCCACATGGATCTAAAGTGCCCGCATCATAGTTGCAATTAGGCCATCCAAAACCAAAGTTGTAATCTGGAGGTGTATCACATAAAAAATCTCCAGCAGTGTTACAATTCCTGCATGAGCCTGTTCTTGCCTGATTTTCTGTTGGGCGACCACCTGGTGAAACAGATGGAGTAGGGGTATGTATCGCAGGGTCATAAACCACTGCGTCCCACCCACTATGAGGATGCAATAATCCTAAATAGTGGCCAATTTCATGGGTCAAAGTAGATGTTAAGTTAAGTAACTCTGCCGCTCTTACCACAATCCAATCATTACTTGGGGAGTAGAACCCTAGCACAGTACCTATTGAACCTCCACCTGTAGATGCAGTTTGAGGTATGTAAATATTGATTCTACCGTTAAGCTTATTATTTCTTAATACGATATTACCTGCTGCTGAAGATGGATTATCAAAAGCACCAGTATTACTAATGTAATTAATGCCATCATCCATATAGAATTGAATATCTTGATCTATAAAGTTGTCATTCAATTCACATAGCTGTTGTAAGACAAATTCTTCCCTGATACCAAGACTTCCCGAAGAGTTACTCAATATATGAAACTTGATAGGGAGGTAGGTTATGTTACCAGATTTGACCGGAACATTCCCTTCTTTGATACTTTGCTTATGCTTTAGTAGTCTCTGGGTAATCATCTCAATATCTTGTTCGTTGATACCACAAGTATGTTGAGCAAAGATATTGATGCTTAAGAGCGTTAATATCAGAAAAGTAAATAATTGTTTCATGTTTTATTATTTATATATGAATGTACTATTTTAACAAAAATAAGAAATTTAAAGTCATATAACCTGCTCGTTATAACCATTATCAATTTTTATTTGGCATTTTGGCAAATAATTAGCTTTTCAAGTGTTATAGTTGAGTCCACTCTGTAAAGTAGCGGATTGCAAAAAATTAACTATTTTGGATGAGATTTTCTTTTCTCGAAATTCAGTGATGCCTAAGCATCAGTGGATTGAGAAAATGGAAAATATCGCCAAAAGAGTCATTTTGTGGTTTCGTGACTTTTCGGAGCGGACTCAAAGTTTATATTTAACCCAAACACCTCATACATTGAATAATTTTAGATTTTTATACGTTTTCTTGTTAATATGTATTCCATACTACTTATCGGGTCAAAATCAAGAAGCACCAGAGACAGACAATAATGATGCTACCGGAGAAGACAAAAGAGTGTCCTTTATTGCTATACCCTTAGTGTTTTATCTACCCGAGACTAGATTAGGATTCGGTGGCGCATCCAATCTTTCTTTGCATTGGAAAAATCAAGATAGATCTGAAAGACCTTCACAGTTTACCATCGGAGCTGCGTATACCCTCAATGAGCAATTGCTCACCTATGTATCTTACAACATTTATTTGCCTGGGGAAACTTTTTGGTTCAGAGGAGAATTGGGATATTATGACTACGTGTACCAGTTTTTTGGGACAGGTCAAGACAGAGCTCCAGAAAATGCCAATTTCTTTTCCAAGTATCCCCGACTGAAGGTAGATGCCTTACGTCAGATCCAAGAGGATGTATTCTTTGGTTTGAGTTATCGCTTTGATGATTACCAAATTACCTCTATTGATGATCCAGAAGGGATTTTCGGAGATGTAGCCAATCTCAATGGTGGAATCACCTCAGGATTAGGAGTAGCTGGAGTTGTAGATACCAGAGATATTATCAATTATCCAAGAAAAGGTATGTTATTTGAGCTGAGTGTCTTAGGGAACAATGAAGCCATTGGAGCCGATTTTGAGTATGTAAGTGTAAATACCTCCTTCAGTAAATATATTCCTATCAGAAATAATGTACTTGCCCTAAATTTTAATTCTACAAATATTTTTGGAGAGGCTCCGTTTTACGAATTGGCCCAATTTGGGGGTGGTAAACGCTCTAGAGGGTATATAGAAGGTGAGTATAGGGCAGACCATAGCTTTGCTTTTCAGGCGGAGTATCGTCTTCGTTTTCAAAAGCTTAAGCGGTTTGGCGCAGTCGTTTTTGCGAGCATCGGTCAGGTGTTTGACGATACAGAGGAGCTGGGATTTGAGAATGCCCTGCCTGCATTTGGCGGAGGTATTAGATACCTACTTAGTGTAGAGCAAAACTTAAATTTACGAGCAGATGCAGGATTTGGTATAAATGGTTTGCAATTCTATGTTACATTTGCAGAAGCATTTTAAATGATTCATGCAAATAAGTATCATAATACCCACACTAAACGAAGAAAGTAACATCTGTGAGCTGCTTTCTCAACTCCTTCGCATCAAAGACGATAGGATTGTTGAAATTATCGTCGCTGACGGAGGAAGTACCGATAAGACCTGCAACCTGGCAAAAAAATATCCCATCAAGATATTAGACTTGGGCACAAAGTCTCGAGCCTTCCAAATGAATGAAGCAGCCAAAGTCTCTATCGGGGATGTGCTTTACTTTATACACGCTGATACACGTCCACCGATATCGTTTGTTGATGATATCCACGCCGCTATAAAAGAAGGTTATCAGATTGGCTCTTACTCCTTCAAGCTAGACTCCACAGACTTCAAACTAAGAGTCCTATCTATGATGACTAAAATCAATATGCTCATCTCTAGGGGTGGGGATCAAACGCTTTTTGTAAACCGCTCCTTTTTTGATACACTCAATGGCTATGATGAGGAGTATGTGATCATGGAGGACTTTGATTTTATACGTCGTGCACGAAAGAAAACTAAATTTAGACTCTTAGACAAGTCCGTCATAGTATCTGCCAGAAAGTACGAGAAAAACTCTTATCTAACTGTTCAGAGGGCTAACCTGTCTGCCTTCTTAATGTTCTATTTTGGAGCCTCTCCCCAAAAAATAAAAGATATGTACAACCGTACTCTATCACTCTGAGTTATGTGTTAGATAACATAGGCATTTACAGTTCAGTTGAGCAAAATAAATGCATTTGTAAACAACTAAAATTATAGTACTTTTGTGCCGTAATTTATCATTTCATTCATTCAAAAAAGATTCAAATAAATGAGTAAAGTAACTGTTGTCGGAGCAGGTAACGTTGGAGCTACTGTTGCTAATGTTCTTGCCCACAAAGACATTGTAAACGAAGTTGTCATCCTTGATATCAAAGGAAATTTTGCTAAAGGTAAAGCGCTAGATACTTGGCAGCAAGCACCTATCGATTATTATAGTACTAAGACAACAGGTACGGATAATTACAAAGACACTGCCAACTCTGATATCGTGGTTATCACCGCTGGTATACCTCGTAAGCCAGGTATGAGTAGAGATGATTTGATTTCTACTAATGCCAAGATCGTAGTGTCCGTTACTAAAGAAATACTTAAGCACTCAAAAAATCCTATTATCATCATCGTATCTAATCCTTTAGACGTGATGACTTATGCGGCTTACAAGGCGTCTAAGTTAAACCCAAATAGAGTGTTTGGTATGGCTGGTATCTTGGATACAGCTAGATATAGAGCATTCTTAGCAACGGCTTTGAAAGTGTCTCCAAAGGAGATACAGGCGGTATTGATGGGTGGACATGGCGACACTATGGTGCCTCTTCCAAGATATACCACTGTAGCAGGTATCCCTGTGTTAGAAATGATGGATAAGAAGAAACTAAACGCGATCGTAGAAAGAACGAAGAAGGGTGGTGGAGAGCTTGTTAAGTTGATGGGAACATCTGCTTGGTATGCGCCAGGTGCTGCAGCTGCGCAAATGGTAGAATCTATCATCAAAGACGAAAACAGAATTTTCCCTTGTTGTGCATGGTTGACTGGTCAGTACGGTTTGAGAAATATGTACCTAGGTGTTCCTGTAAAATTAGGAAAGAATGGTATCACTGAGATTCTCAAATTGAAGTTGAACAAAACGGAAATGAAAGGACTAAAGAAATCTGCAGATGCAGTTAAGGATGTGATGAACACTTTCAAAAAAATGAAGATTAAGTAATCGTTACATTTTATATAATGAAAAGGTCAAGTACGAGATATTGTGCTTGACCTTTTTTTAAGAGTATTGTTTGGGGCATTCCCTTCGGGTCGCTACGATACACGACTCGCTGCTCGCTCGGTCCTGCGGACGGGTGCAAAAACGCACCCCCGTTTCTCATCGCTATGCCGGACTTATTCAAGATACTAGAATCTAATACCGGGATATTCAGAAGTTAGAGAAGAACCCGCGGAGAGCTTGTGCCGATTTTCCTCGGTAGGGTGGGTGATCTTATTAAAGCCCAGGGTGGCAACCTTGGGTATTAGCGTAGCAGGAACCAATTTGGCGTGATTTTCTTTTAAAAATCATGACAAATTGAGTCAAAGAATCTCTCCGTTTTTAAAGTAATAATATTGGGATGTTCAGAAGTAAGAGAAGAACCCCGGCAGAGCTTGCCCCGATTTTTTTTCGGGGGGTGATAATACTATAGCCCAGGGTGGCAACCCTGGGAATTAGCGAGGCAAGAACCAATTTGGCGTGATTTTCTTTTAAAAATCATGACAAATTGAGTCAAAGAATCACCCCGTTTTTAAAGCAATAGTA
>CAKZVJ010000308.1 GCA_937923345.1 uncultured Saprospiraceae bacterium | reverse complement strand
CGAAAGATAGTAATTTTATTCTAGAGCTTATTAGCCCATATTGTAGTTATAAATTGGTTATGGTTTAGCCTATTGGCAGAGGCTTATTTTTCTGACGTGGCCTGCTATGAATGTAGGGCCTTAAAAAAGGCTGTGAGTTTCTTGAGGTCTAGTTTTCCATTGGTGCGTACGCCACTGCAAAGATCTACTCCGTCTGGACGAACCGTTTCTATGGCTTCTCGAATATTGTCCTTGTCTAGCCCGCCAGCGAGATAGACAGGAATGGAAACAGAGTCTTTTATCTTCCTACTCAGTTGCCAATTATGTGTACGTCCTGTACCGCCCAATTCCTTAACCGCCAAATGAGGGTTGCCACTATCCAATAAAATAGTATCTACAAATGGGGACACTTGAATGGCCTGCGCAATTGCGTTTTCGTCCATGACATGAATGACCTGAACCAAATTAATAGTAGGTAGTGCTTTGCGAAGGTGTTGATATTCTTCTAAGGCTAATTCATCCACCATTTGAATACAAGTGGTAAGGGTACTTTCATGATGGGCTATGATGGCTGCTGTGCTTGTTTCGCGAGTGAGTAAGAAGGTGTCTATATGCGCAGGAGCGGTAGAGGCAATTTGTTTTATAAGGGCATCAGGAATGATTCCAGGTCCACTTGGCATATCTCCAACTAGGCCTATGGCGGTAGCTCCTTCGCGAATGGCTATTTGCGCTTCCTCGATTGAGCTGATGCAACAAATTTTAACTTTTTGAATGGAGGATCTATGTGGTGTCATTCAATGATAACAAATTTCTTTGCTGGGAACGCTTGCTCACCCCGAACAGAAATAAAATATACCCCCACTGAGATGGTTGTAATATCAAGGCTATGCTCCAGAGCTGGTGAGGCTAATTTTTCTTCCAGCATTTTCTTTCCTGCCACATCATAAATATATATGGATTCAAATGGTCTTACGTTTTTCACCTGTAGGGTATTTTGGGCTGGGTTGGGATATACAAGTGGCGGAGTAGTGAAATCATTTTCAGCTACCGATACAAGTTGACTTCCATAAAATTCGATTTCTCGAACGGCGCTCCAGACGCTTGTTCTGGTGTTTGCCTCAGCGTTAAATCTTCCAAAGCCAATGAGCTTGATATATCTTGCTTCGACGCCATCTACCTCATAGTGATTGAAGTCCGTAGTATTCGTATCTGTTAAGAGTAGCTCACCTGTAGCAGGTAGTATCATCGAAAAATCTGCAAGCGCTGTCCCAGTGGTAGATGCCCATACTTGAAAACCGAAGGCGTCCGCTTTGTTCGTGGTACTAAAACGAATCATATCGATGATGTGACTACTACCTAAGTCGTAGATGATAAATTCTCCATCGCCTTTGAAGTCTCCTGCAAGGATATTGTCATCATCGGCTGCCCAAAGGGTTTCATGATTTTTATCTAAGGTATTATGGGCAAAGTTGAATTTGTCTTCTCCATCTACCTCTTCTTTGGAGAAGGAGTGTAGCGTCACTTTATCACCCGGCGAACCGGTGCCCACGTTGATTAAGTCGTACAGCTCCGTGAGGTCTATTCCTTCTTGAGTGACGTTTAGTGTTCTTTCGATGATGTCTGCTCCGTTAGCATTTTGAGTAAAGGTGATGGACCCAATTCTAGTAAAAGTGTCAGTATTCTCAGTGACCATGACGGTAATGACTGCGCTACCTGTACCACTGTCCATATCTATGGAAATCCATGCGTCATTTACTACCGCCGTCCAACCTACATTGGCATTTAGCGATACCGTATTGCTAGATAGAGCAGCAGGAAAAGGAGGTAGGTTGCTTACTAATAACTGATCACTAATATCAATAATGCAATCGCCATCAGTGATATTATTGCCAAGATGATCTAAAAAGCAAGCGCCGATATCGTAACCAACCCTATCATCTATAGCAGGCGTGAATGTCCCCATGTCAGCGCCTTTGTTGGCCACTGCTGTTCCGTCGAAGGTATAAATCTCTCCGTTGAGTGAACTGGTAATATTGGGCGTTTCTATGAAGCCAGCGTTTGTTTCTCCGAGTTCAGTACCTGCAAAAATATTTCCCTCATACGCTAGAGAGGTACCTAAGCTAGCGTAGGCGTTTGGTTCGTCTCCTGACAGTATCGTAGATACATTCGGATGGCCATTGTCAAAATAAATCAAGTTGTCTTTTACTGTCCCAGTTGGATCTGTCGAGCCTTTATCCAGATTGTAAAATAATGGGGCATTTGTATTTACAAGGGTATTGTTAACTATGTTTAGATTGTCAGATTTTTGATAGCCGTTGGTCACATTAGAACTGGTGCAGGGTACAGCTGCATTGTCATTTCCACCCATGAAGGTGATGCCATTGTTCCATTTTGCTTGACTGATCAGCGTGACACAATCTTGGATATAGTTATTGGAAATGAGATGGTCGCTATCCGTTGTTCTTATGCCTCCGGTGCCATCTATATTCTCCCCTAAGAAATAATTTCTATCTACGGTAGCATTGGATCCATGACGCAATACGAGTGAACCTCTACACCTTCTAAAGGTATTGTTTGTATAGATGTTGCCTTTGCTTTTGTTGCTGATGATTTCGTTTTCGCCATCGGCTTCGACAAAATAGTTGTGGCTCACCGTCACGTTGCTATTTATATTTTGAAACTCGCTGGTGCCTATTCGAATGGTTTCGCTATCTCCAGCATTGCTGAGTGAATTGTCAATTTTGGCGTACTTATAAAAGTAGTTATTGCTGATGATGTGCCCGACTGTCCCGCAAGCATCGAGCTCCGCGTTAAATTCGTTCTCAGTCAATATTAAAGCGCCTGCACTTTGCTTATTCATGAAAGAGCAGTTCAGCACTTTATTGTTGGTTCCGTATAGGACAACCCATCTATGTTTGGTGATGGAGTTGTTTTGCACATCCTCCATGACATCTTCTGGGTCGATTGCTAAACCGTCAATAGCGCAGTTCTGCAGCGTACTAAAATTGGCGTAGTCTGTCCCGTTTCTAAATTGGATAAAATTGCTTGCCCCGTAACCACCTTGCCAGTGAAAGCCATCGACGACTACGTTGTCTCCGCCAATGTTCAAGCGTAAGCCTCCGGTAAATAAAACACCTCCCGGACTTTCTGCTCTGAATATGATGGGCTGTTCACTTGTGCCATTGCCCATAAATGAAATACGCTCGTCGAAGTCGTATACTCCATTTTTCAGTATGATTTCGTCTCCGGCGACGTACTCCTGATCTTCTAATTCTTCCGGATGGGAAATGGTATAGGTGGTTTGAGCGTAGATAGGAAGGGTGGATAGAATGCAAATTAAAATATTGAAATACAATTTGTTGCCCTTCATAAGATTGCTATTGGTATACAAAATAAGGAAATTGGCTATCCAAGTCAAAACTTTGCTTTGAATAAGCTTGATTTGTATGGTAATACATCCAATTTGTCGTTTTACTGATGGATAGTCTAAGCCTTTAGATACTATAGTCCGCTGTATACCCATCAAATCGAGATACGCTTTAACTCCCTGGCAATTTCTCACCTTTGGCACTTAAAGTAACGATCTTACTTATTCTGTTTTTTCTTGTCTTTTCTGTTTTGGCTAGTTTTATCCATCTCAGTACAAACCGCTTACTAGAGTCATTGATGTTGTGGAAGAAGTCCGAGGCTCCTTTTTGCTTCGCTAATGCTGTTGCTAGATCTTTAGGAGTGACTAAATTATCTACATCATCCATGAAGTTCCAGAGACCGCTTTTTTTACCTGCTTCTATAGAACGCATTCCTGATTGGTGCATTTTATTTTGCGCTATAAGTTTGTTAGCTCTGAGTTTGTAACTCCTTGCCCAGTGCTGTACTCTTCTTGGGGATATCAATTGCATCGTTTTGGTGTCATCTAGTTTTCTTCTGATGCCATCAATCCATCCAAAGCAAATCAATTCATCCAGCACTTCCTCTCTAGAGACATATTTGTCTTGCTCACTTTTTTTATAGGTCACTAACCAAACGCCCTCTTGCTGTTCATGATTTTTCAGTAGCCAGTTCCTAAGTTCGTCTGCTGATTTTATTTCTACTTTTTCAAAGTTTTCTGTTTTTATCATGGAGATAAATTAGTTTAAAAATTATTTGACTCTTCTTCTCATGACATAATATGAGTCGTGCGTTGTATGTATATTAAAACCGTTTCTTCTAAATAGTTCTACCGGACCTTTGAAACTTGAATTATTTGTTTCTCCTTTATTGGGATAAGACTCGATATAATTATAGTCGGTATTGGAATAATCTTTAATAACTTTCTCGACCAGTTGTTGAGCTATCCCTTGTCTTCTGTAATCTGGGTGAATCAGAAAGCAGACAATGGAACAGGCCTTAGCCTCCGGCTTATCAATCAAGTCATAATCTAGTAGTAGACGCTGGAAGTTGGACCTGTTATTCACGTTACACCAGCCGATAGCTTGCTTATCATGATAGGCTAGATAGCCTTGTAGTTCGCCAGTATCAATGCGGTCTATAATCAATGCTCTGCTCATGTCTCGAGTGCAGGTTTCTATATCGCCTAGTAAGTGAAAATCGTTGCAGTAACATTTAGACCATTCTGGGTTCTCTTTATGAATCATGTTGTCAAAGAGGTACAGATAATCCTCTTTTAAATTCTTGCTTAATGGTTTTATTTCGATGTCCATTTTGTAAAGTCTTGAAACACCTAAATATATCAAAACTTATTGTTGCAGCGATTAATAGTATTGGGCAAATATTAGAATTATTGCGATTACAATAATATTAAACGCATGGTCTGTAGATCTTCAAAGTCATTCCTGAGTTTTTCAGTAAAGATCCTCGCGCGTGGCTGTTACGAAAGTTGAAAAGCTATCCCCGTAGGTCATTTGTCACGATTTTTAAAAAAGAAAAATCGCGCCAAATGGATTTTATAGAACTATTTACATTGGGTTGACACCCAATGCTATAAGCTTTCACCACTCCGTGGTTTTG